>NZ_JAAKGN010000176.1:0-8881 GCF_011039295.1 Modestobacter sp. KNN46-3
GACGGCCGACTTCACCTACGGCTACAAGGAGGCGCTGGCCGACGCCGTCGTCCGGCCGGTCGTCTTCGCCGCCTACACCGGCACCTCCCGCTGGCGGAACTCCGCCGGCGAGGTCGTCGCCGCCTCGCTGAGCGAGGCCGGCACCCGCTCGGTGGAGATGCAGGCGTGGCGCACCGCACTGGACCCCAAGGGCCAGTGGGTGCCGCACGTGATCGCCGCCATGGACGACCGGATCACCCACCTCCGCGAGGAGGGCGGCATGCCCGACGCCGCCGGGCTGGTGCTGGCCAGCGACCAGGACGACGCCCGCGAGTACGCCAAGATCGTGCGCCGGGTGACCGGCAAGGCGCCGGAGCTGATCCTCTCCGACGACCCCAAGGCGTCGAAGAAGATCGAGAAGTTCAACAAGGGCGGCGCCCGGATCGCGGTCTGCGTGCGGATGGTCTCCGAGGGCGTCGACGTCCCGCGCGCCGCCGTCCTGGCCTGGATGACCTCCTATCGGACCCCGCTGTTCTTCGCCCAGGCCGTCGGCCGCGTCGTGCGCGCCCGGACGCCGCACGAGTCGGCGACCGTCTTCCTCCCCGCCGTGCGCCCGCTGCTGTCGCTGGCCGCGTCGATGGAGGAGCAGCGCAACCACGTCATGCCGCCGCCGAAGACCCAGCCCGACGAGGAGCTGGAGGCGCTCGACCTGCCGCCGCGGGAGCCGCGCGAGGGCGAGCTGCAGAAGTGGGAGGCGCTGGAGGCAGACGCCCGGTTCGCGCACGTGCTGCACAGCGGGACGGCGCACACCGGCGAGGGCACCGGCGCCGTCACGCCGCTGGAGGCGGACGCGGAGGACTACCTGGGCATCCCCGGGCTGCTGACCCCGGCGCAGACCGCCGAGCTGCTGTCCAAGCGGGACGACGAGCTGCGGATCCGGATCGCCGCCTCGCACGCCCGGGGGGACGACGACGGCTTCATGGTCGTCGAGGACCACCCCGAGGAGGAGGAGGCCGGCCGCTCCTGGCGCGACGCGGCCGAGCTGCGCCGGGAGATCAACCGGCTGGTCAACCGCATCGCCGCGAAGACCTCGCAGCCGCAGGCCGTGGTGCACACCCAGCTGCGCCAGTCGGTGCCCGGCCCGCCCTCGGCCTCGGCGTCGGTCGACGTCCTCCGCGCCCGCCGCGAGCGCCTCCGCACCATGCTCTGAGGTCCCGTCCTCCGCAGTCCGCGGCCGACCCCCGCGAACGGCGCCCGGGCTGCCCCGTCCTCACTGCCGTCACCGAGTGACAGCTGAGTGGGGATCCCGGAGCCGGGAAGCCCGCTCAGCTGTCACTCGGCGCAGATCGAGGGGGCGACGGGGGCGGATGGCGTGGCGGTGGACTGGAGGACGCCGGCATCGGCCGGGTCGCCCAGCACACCGCGACCCTGAGCTGCGGGACCAGGGGCGGATCCGGGGGTTCCCGATACCGGCGGGACGCCGCCGGGCGCAGGCTCGTGTCATGACCGAGACCGCGCACACCGAGACCCCGCACACCGAGATCCCCCAGACCCCGACCCCGGGCACCGAGGACGTGCGCCCGCCGTTGCGGCGGAGCCGCACCGACCTGCTGCTCGGCGGCGTCTGCAGTGGGCTGGCCCGGCACACCGGGATCGACGCACTGCTGTGGCGGGTCGGCTTCGCCGCGCTGGTGCTGGCCGGCGGGTCGGGGGTGGCCCTCTACCTGGTGCTCTGGCTGCTGATGCCGGCCGCGCCCACCGGCCCCGCCGACCGCACGAACGTGCTCGACGAGTGGGTCGAGCGGCTCCGCGCCCGCTTCACCCGGTCGAACTCGGACATCGCGCGTTGATCATCGGCGAACGGCTGGGTGACACGCCGCCGGGCGCAGCCGTTCGCCGATGATCGACTGCGGGACGGGAGCCGGTCAGCCGAGCAGGCCGCGGGCGGCGGCGAGGGCGACCGCCTCGGTGCGGCTGGAGGCGCCGAGCTTGGCCAGGATGTTGCTGACGTGCACGCTGGCGGTCTTCTCGCTGATGAAGAGCTCCGCACCGATCTGCCGGTTGGTGCGGCCCCGCGCGACCAGCGCCAGCACCTCCGTCTCGCGCGGGGTGAACACGGTGGTCGCGATGGTCAGCACGCCGGGGAGCTCCAGCCGCCCCCGGCGGGCCAGCGCCTCGATCGCCGTCCGCAACGGCACCGCCCCCAGCTGCACGGCCACCTCGTGCGCGGCCGCCAGCTCGGCAGCGGCGCCGGGGCGGTCGTCGACGGTGAGCAGCGCCTCGGCCAGCCGGAACCGGGAGCGCGCCTGCTCGTACACGTGCCCGTAGCCGAACTCCGCGACCGCCTGCCGCCAGAGCTCCACGGCGGCCTCACCGCGCACCCGGGCCAGCTCGGCCGCCAGCCGCGTCCCCCAGGCGCGTGCCTCGATCCCGGTCGGGTACGGGACCTCGGCCGCCGACCGACCGATCTCGGCCAGGTCCGCGGCCTCCGCTCCCCAGCGGGCCGCGGCCGCCTGGTCCCCGGCCCGGCGGGCCGAGGTGGCCGCGTCGGCGAGGGCCGCCAGCGCGGTGGCCACCAGCCGCACCGAGGCGAGCCGTTCGTCCCCCCACAGCTCCCGCAGCCGACCATCGGCCCACCGGGCCCGCTCCCCCGCTGTCGCGGCGTCCCCGGCCTGACCGGCCAGCTCGATCTCCGCCGCCACCGTGGCCAGCATCAACAGCACGTGGTTGTCCCAGCGGGCGGCCGGCCCCTGCGCCCAGCCCAGCCGCTCGGCGGCACGCGGGTCGCCCCGCCCGACCAGCACCAGGAGCCCGTCGGCGCGCACGTGCGCAGCCATGTCGGGCACCCGGGCCAGCGCGTCGGCGGCGGCCAGGCTGCCGTCCCAGTCGCCGAGGACGTACCGGGCCAGCACCTCCAGGTGCCGCAGCTCGGCGCCGTAGAACGACCACTCGACGCCCAGCGCCCGGGCCCGGGCCAGCCCTGCCGTGGCGTGCTGCAGCGCCTCGGCCACCTCGCCGGCGTCGTGTGCGGTGATCGCCTGGCTGAACCACACCCGCATCTCGACGTCGGCGTCGCCGGACCGCTGCGCCCGCGCCCGGGCCTCCGCGAAGCGTGCCCGGACGGCGACCCGGTCACCGGTGCCCGAGCCACGGACCAGCGAGACGGCGGTGTCGGCCCACGCGCTGTCCAGCCCCAGGGCGTCGGCCGCGGCCAGCGCCTCCTCCGCCGCTGCGTCCGCCTCGGCGACCAGCCCCAGGCTGTAGCTGGTGCGGGCGTGGGTCGCCGCCGCCCAGGTGCGCACCACCGAGGGCGGCTGGGCCGGGACCAGCTGCATCGCCGCGCTGCTCTCCCGGTGGGCCTCGGCCGCCTCCTCGATCCGGCCGAGCACCTGGGCCGCCGTGTAGTGCACCCGCGCCCGCGCCTCGGGGTCACCGTCGGGGCCCAGCAGCTCCTGGGCCGAGCGGAGCAGTGCCACGGCCCGGTGCAGGTCACCGACCGCGCGGGCCGCTGCCGCGGTGTCCAGCAGCACCGCCCACTGCGAGCGGCCGGCACGCCCGGGTGCGTCGGGCACCGCCGTCCACAGCGCGAGCACCGCCTCCAGGTGCTGCAGCTGCTCGGCCGGTGCGCCCACCCGGCGGGCGGCGTCTGCGGCCTCCAGCGACGCGCTCAGCGCACCGGGCAGGTCGTTGCTCTCCCGCAGGTGGTGGGCCCGTTCGGCCGCCGTGCCCGCCTCCGGCCGGGTGGCCAGGTGCGCGGCGACGGCGGCGTGCAGCCGGACCCGCTCCCCGGGCAGCAGGTCGGCCAGCACCGCCTCCCGCAGCAGCGCGTGCCGGAACCGGTAGCGGCCGTCGTCGGGGACCACCAGCAGGTGGTGGTGCACCGCCTCGGCCAGCGCCTGCTCCGTCTCCTCCGGGCTCTTCGAGGAGACGGCGGCCACCAGCTCGTGCCGCACCTGGCGACCGGCGACGGCGGCCACCCGCAGCACCTGCTGAGCAGCCGGGCTCACCTGCTCGACCCGGGCCAGCAGGACGTCGGACAGCCCACCGGGGAGGACCTCACCCGCCCGCCCCGCGGCGACCAGCTCCTCGGCGTAGAAGGCGTTGCCCTCGGCCCGCGCGACGACGTCCTCGACGGACGCCCCCCCGGCGTCGGCGGCCAGCCGGCGGACCAGCTCCTCCACCTCCGCGTCGGGCAACGGGTCGAGCTGCAGCCGCTCGACACCGGGCAGCCGGACCAGCTCGGCCAGCAGCGGACGCAGCGGGTGCCGGCGGTGCAGGTCGTCGGCGCGGTAGGAGGCGACGACGGTGACCGGTTCGTCGACCTGGCGGTCGACCAGCCGGGCCAGCAGGTAGCGCAGCAGGTCCCGGCTGGACCGGTCGGCCCAGTGCAGGTCCTCCAGCACCACCACGAGGGGCTGCTGGGCGGCCAGGTCGCCCAGCAGGGCGGCCACCGACTCGAACAGCTGCAGTCGTCCGGCGTCGTCCGGCGGGCGCAGCGCCGACCGCGGCAGCGCCCGGCCCAGGTCGGCAGCCGCACTGTCGATCACCACGGCGCCGGGACGGCCGGTGAGCGGGCCGGCCAGCACCGGGTGGCGGGCCAGCACCGGCGCCAGCTCCGGGTCGGCGACCACCGGCCGCAGCAGGTCGACGAAGGGCAGGTACGGCAGCCCGACGTCGCCGAGGTCGACGCAGTGCCCGGTGAGCACCCGCGCACCGCGCGCGGTGGCCCGGCGGCCCAGCTCGTCGAGCAGCCGGGTCTTGCCGACCCCGGCGTCACCGGCGACCAGGACGGCGGACGGGCGCCCCTCGACCGCCCGGTCGACGTGCGTCATCAGCCGGGCCAGTTCGTCGGCCCGGCCGATGAGCGGGGGTTCCTCCCAGCGCGGCACGGCGCCGATCGTGGCAGAGACCACCGACAGCGACGCCGGGCCGTTCAGCGGGGCCGCCGCCGGCTGCCGAACCAGGAGCCGCGGCGGCTCCCGTCGCGCCGGGCCGCCGCCCGGACCAGCTCCTGCCGGTAGGCGAGCTCTGCTTCCAGTGCCGGGTTCGGGTAGTGCATCGCCATGACCGTCTCCTCGTGTCGTCCGGGTCGAACGAGGAGAACGGTCGTCCTGAGGGGGTGGCCGGCACATCGGGCGATCACGCAGTCCCGGGCCGTCCCGGGACCGGCCAGCTCCTGAGGGGGCCTCAGGTGGACGGTCAGCCCACCGTGTACTCGGCGTCCTCCTCGACGACGTCGTCGACGTCCGCGATGTCGTCGTCGGTGGCGTCCACCGGTGCGGGCACCGGCTCGTCGACGTCCGGGTCGAACTCCCCGTCGGCGTCGGTGTCCGCGTGGAGGGTGACGGTGAGCTCGGTGTCCGCGGTCAGCGCCGGGTCCAGGTCGACCTCGACGTCGGAGGTCGTGCCCACCTGCACCTGCGTGGCACCGAGCACCTCGCCCCCGGTGCTGACGACGACGAACCCACCGCCGGGTGCGTTGACCGTGGCGACGACCACGCGGTCACCGGCGCCGGTCTGGTCCTCGAACTCCAGGTCGGCCATGGTGTCGCTGCCGGACTCCCCGCCCGGCGCCATCGTCGTCTCCCCCGCGGTGGCCGGCGACGACGGCGGGGCGTCACCGGCCGGCGCGCCCTCCCCGCCCCCGCAGGCGGACAGCAGGAGGACGGCGACGGGGAGGGCCCACCGGGCCCGGCGGGACGTGGTCATGCCCGGCTGGTGCCCCGGGCCGCGCTGGGTCACACGCCGCGAGCACCCGTTCACGGCGCGGCGTCGCCGGTGGCCGACGGGCTCGTCGTCTGCTCGGCGTCGGTGCTCCCCGGTGTCTCGGCGAAGGTCGTGGTGACCGCGGGGACCGGCTCGACGTCGTCGTCCTGGCCACAGCCGGTCAGCAGCAGGGCGGTTGCACCCGCGGAACAAAGCAGGGCTGCGCGTGGTCTCATGCACAGCAGATGCCCACGGCGCGGGTGCGCCTACACGCGCCGTGGGCACACGACCAGGACACCGTGCACCGGCGCACGGGCCGACGAGGACCGAGCCACCGCCCCGCGGAGCTCGGCCCGTGCCCGAGAGGAGCCCCCGTGCCTGACACCGGGACGACGAACGACCTGACCCCGACCGTCTTCGTGCTCTACGGCGCGACCGGCGACCTGGCCCGCCGGATGGTGCTGCCGGCCTTCTTCGAGCTCGCCCAGCACGGGCTGCTGCCCGAGGACTGGCGGCTCATCGGCAGCGGCCGCGGCGAGCGCTCCGACGAGGACTTCGTCGAGCACGTGCGCGGCGCCCTCGAGGAGTTCGGCCCGGACCCCGAGCAGGGCCCGTGGGAGGAGTTCTGCGGCCGGCTGCGGTTCGCCGGTGGCGGCTTCACCGCCGACGACCCCGGGCAGCTCGTCGAGGCCGTGGACGCCGCCCGCAAGGAGCTCGGCGAGAATGCCCAGCTGGTGCACTACCTCTCCCTGCCGCCCAAGGCCTTCACCGACTACACCCATGCGCTGGGCGCGCACGGGTTGGCCGAGGGGTCCCGGGTCGTCTACGAGAAGCCCTTCGGCGACTCCCCCGAGGGCTTCCGCGAGCTCGACGGCGTCGTGCACTCGGTGTTCGACGAGGAGCAGGTCTTCCGGATCGACCACTTCCTGGGCAAGGAGGGCACCCAGGACCTGCACGTGGCGCGGTTCGCCAACGGGCTGTTCGAGCACATCTGGAGCCGCGAGCACGTGGCCCAGGTGCAGATCGACGTCCCCGAGGACCTCGACGTCGCCGATCGCGCCGACTTCTACGACGCCACCGGCGCGACGCTGGACATGCTGGTCACCCACCTGTTCCAGGTGGCCGCCGAGGTGGCGATGGAGCCGCCGGTCAGCTTCTCCGCCGACGACATCCTGTCCGCGCGCGAGTCGGTGCTGAAGCACTTCCGCCCGCTCGCGCCGGAGGACGTCGTCCTCGGCCAGTTCGAGGGCTACCGGGAACTGGACGGCGTGCCCGACGACAGCCAGACCGACACCTTCGTGGCGGCCAAGCTGTTCATCGACTCCGGCCGGTGGCGCGGCGTGCCGTTCCTGCTGCGCACCGGCAAGCGGCTGGCGGACAAGCAGCAGCGGGTCAGCCTGGTGCTGCACCGCCCGAAGGGCCCGGTCCACGAGGTGCCGCCGAACGGGAACGTGATCTCGCTGTCCCTCGCCGGTGCTGGTCAGCTCGACGTGGACATCATGGCCAAGCGCCCCGGCCCGGACCTGGCGATGGCCCCGGCGCGGGTCTCCCTGGACCTGTCGAAGGTGCCCGGCGGCCGGCCGCTGGCGCCGTACGTCTCCCTCATCCACGACGTGCTGGTCGGCGACCGCTCGCTGTTCACCACGAGCGAGGGCCTGGCACAGACCTGGCGGGCCCTGCAGCCGGTGCTGGACCACCGCCCCGAGGTGCACTCCTACGCCCCGGGCTCGTGGGGTCCGGTGGCGGCCAACGCGCTGGCCGGCGAGCACGGCTGGCTGCTGGGCGAGACCGAGTAGCAGGACCCCCGTGCCCCCCACCGCTCGCAGGCTCGCGGCGGGCCCCTGCACGAGGGCCTGAGACGCAGAACGGCCCCTCTCCTCCGGAGGAGAGGGGCCGTTCTCGCGTGGTGGGTCCGGACCGGGCGCTGGTCGCCTCGCGGCGGTTTGCACATCCGCGGCTCCAGCCCCCGACCGGAGTCGGAGCGGTATTCCACGGCGGCAGTTATCTAGTGGAGCCCGGGGACACAGGTCGCCCGGCCCGGACGTCGTCCACCGTACCCGCGCCCTCCGGCCCGACACACGTGGCGAGGACCTCAATCGGACCCGCGGTCGTCCTGCTCCAGACGGTGGACGTCGTCGGTGTCCGGTCCCTCGGCGTGCCAGACTGCCGCGCATGAGCGGGGTGGACTTCGACGCGTGGACGGCGCTGGTCGGCGACTCCCCCACCTCGCGCACCGAGTGGGCCGCGGTCGTCGGCGCCTGGTCCGAGCCGCACCGCAGCTACCACGACCTCGCCCACCTCGCGGCGGTGCTGGGCATCGTCGACGAACTGGCCGAGCACGCCGCCGACCCGGTCGCCGTCCGGCTGGCCGCCTGGTACCACGACATCGCCTACGACCCGCAGCGCAGCGACAACGAGGAGGTCAGCGCCGCGCGGGCGCGGATCGGGCTGCTCGGGCTGGTGGACGACGCCACGGTCGCCGAGGTCGAGCGGCTGGTGCTGCTCACCGCCGGGCACGACCCCGAGCCGGACGACGCCGACGGCGCGGTGCTCTGCGACGCCGACCTCGCCGTGCTGGCCAGCCCCCCGGCGGCCTACGCCGGCTACGCGTCGGCGGTGCGCGCCGAGTACGGCCACCTCTCCGACGCCGACTTCACCGCCGGCCGGATCGCCGTGCTGGAGCAGCTGCTGGCCCTGCCGGAGCTCTTCCGGGTGCCCGTGGCGGCCGAGCGGTGGACCGAGCCGGCCCGGGCCAACCTGACCGCCGAGCTCACCCTGCTGCGCGCGCGCTCGGCCTGACCCGATCGGGTGACGAGGGAGTCGCGCGTATCCGTCCGGTGACCCAGAGTTGCCCGGCGACCCGCCATCGGCCCGATGGCCCCGCAGGGGACCGGTCGCCCGACGAAGGAGCTCCTCGTGCGTCTCGGAACCGGCATCTTCCTGCTCGCCATCGGCGCCGTCCTCACCTTCGCGGTGAGTGCGCAGGTCAGCGGCATCGACCTCGACGTCGTCGGCTGGATCCTGATGGCCGTCGGTGCCCTGGGCATCGTCGTCGAGCTGGCCGTGTGGGCACCGCGCCGCCGGCGCGTGGTGCGCACGGACGGCCACGAGGGCGGGCCGGTCCGCCGGTCCACCACGGAGGAGACCTACTAGGACGAGGCGGCCCGGGTCTTCCTGACCCGCAGGCCGGCGGCGA
>NZ_JAAKGN010000177.1:0-8797 GCF_011039295.1 Modestobacter sp. KNN46-3
GTCCTCTGGCGCAACGGTGCACGGCTGTTCGGGGTCACCGCTTAACCTCGACCACCGTGGACTCTGCACCGCTCGCCCTGCCCGAACCGGACGCCGACGGCCCCGACCCCCGGCGCTGGCTGGCCCTCGCCGTCATCGCCGTCGGCCAGCTGATGGTCGTGCTGGACGCCTCGATCGTGAACATCGCCCTCCCCGACGCCGGCCTGGACCTGGGCATCAGCGCGGCGAACATCCAGTGGGTGGTCACCGCCTACACGCTCGCCTTCGGCGGGCTGCTGCTGCTGGGCGGGCGGATCGCCGACTTCACCGGCCGCAAGCGCGCCTTCCTGATCGGCCTGATCGGCTTCGCCGGCGCCTCCGCACTGGGCGGCCTGGCCCCGAACCAGGAGCTGCTGTTCGCCGCCCGTGGCCTGCAGGGTGCGTTCGCGGCGCTGCTCGCACCGGCCGCGCTGTCGCTGCTGGCGGTCACCTTCACCGACCCCAAGGAGCGGGCCCGCGCCTTCGGCGTCTTCGGCGCCATCTCCGGCGGTGGGGCCGCGATCGGCCTGATCCTCGGCGGCGTGCTGACCGAGTACGCCTCGTGGCGCTGGACGCTGGGCGTCAACGTGCCGATCGCCCTGGCCACCGCCGTCTTCGCGATCGGCCTGGTGAAGGAGAGCCGCGCCGCCGGCGATCGTCGCTACGACGTGCCGGGCGTGCTGCTGTCGGCCGCCGGCCTGGTCAGCCTGGTCTACGGCTTCAGCAAGGCCGCCGAGGAGGGCGTGGGCTGGACCGACCCGGTCACCCTGACCCTGCTGGCCGCCGCCGCCGTCCTGCTGGTGACCTTCGTGCTCTACGAGCAGCGGGCCAGCCACCCGCTGCTGCCGCTGCGCGTGGTCCTGGACCGCAACCGGGGCGGCTCGTACCTGGTCTTCCTGCTGGTGGGGGCCGGGATCTTCGCGATCTTCCTGTTCCTGACCTTCTACTTCCAGCAGACCCTGGGGTACAGCCCGCTGGACTCCGGCTTCGCCTTCCTGCCCTTCAGCGGCGGGATCATCGTGGGCGCCGGCATCGTCTCCCAGGTGCTCCCCCGGATCGGGCCGCGACCGCTGATCATCGGTGGGCTGGTGCTGGCTGCGCTGGGCATGCTCTGGCTGACCCGGATCGGCGAGACCAGTTCGTACGTCACCGAGGTGCTGCCGGCCCTGCTGGCGATCAGCCTCGGCATGGCGGCGGTGTTCGTCCCGGCGTCCAGCACGGCGCTGGTCGGGGTGGAGAGCCACGACACGGGGATCGCCTCGGCCGTGCTCAACACCAGCCAGCAGGTCGGTGGCTCGCTCGGCCTGGCCCTGCTGAACACCTTCTACGCCTCGGCGGTCACCGGGTACCTCGTCGACAACCCGGGTGCCGCGCCGGGCGCCGCCTTCGTGCAGGGGTACCACGTGGCCTTCATCTGGGCCGCGGTGTTCCTGGCGGTCGCGTTGGTCATCAGCATCGTGCTGATCCGGGCCAAGAAGGACGACCTGCCCGCCGAGATGGTGCTGGCGGCCTGACCCCGCCACGGAGGGGCCGACGTCGCGGCGTCGGCCCCTCCGGTGCGTCAGCTGAGCGGGTCCAGCCGCCGGGACCAGGAGACCTGGGTGCGGGCGGTGGCGAAGCCGAGGCTCTCGTACAGCCCCAGCGCGCCGGTGACGTTCTCGCTGTCGACCTCCAGCCCGGAGGTCTGGCAGTCCTGCGCCGCGGCGGCGTGCATCGCCTCGATGATCACGGCCTTGGAGACACCCCGGCCTCGGGCGCCCGGGAGGACGCCGATCTGGCCGAAGTAGCTCTCCCGGGAGCCGCTGGCCGCGGCGGTCGCCTCGGAGACGTAGGCCAGCGCGTAGCCGAGCACCTCGCCGTCCTCGACGGCCAGCACCGACAGGTCCGGGCGGAAGGTCCGCATGCCGGTGAACATGACCTGCCAGGAGGCGACGTCGCGCTCGCTGGAGCCGTAGTGCTCGGTGAAGGCGGCGTTGTGCGCCAGCCGCACCTCCTCGTCGCGGTCCCAGGTGAACGGCACCAGGTCGATGCCGTCGAGCCGGCGCCGCGGCGGCAGGTCGGTGAGCGGGCGCTCCATGTGGAAGAACCAGCGGACCGCCTCCAGCCCGGCCCGGCGCACCAGCGCCTCCAGCGAGGGCATCGTCGTGTACACGGTGGCGGTCAGCCGGGCCGGTGACTCCGGGTGCCGGTCGGCGTGCAGCTCCGCGCCCCGCGCCAGCTGCCAGGCGAGCAGCGCCCGGCCGATGCCATGGCCCCGCCACTCCGGCAGCACCCGCCCCTGCAGGTGCACGCCGTAGGCGTCCCGGAACGTGGGCGGGGCGATCGTGGTGGCGTAGCCGACGACGGTGCCGTCGACGGTGCTCACCAGCCGAGTGTCCCGCTCCAGGTCGACCAGCTCGCTGACCCACAGCCCGGTGAGGTCCTCGGGGGACTCGTGCAGCCCGGTGTCGTCGACCGCCTCGGCCACGGCGAGCAGTTCGGCGACGGCAACGGCGTCGTCGGGGCGGATCGGGCGGGCGGAGAAGCCGTCGGGCAGGGCGAGCGGTGCAGAGTCCACGGTGGTCGAGGTTAAGCGGTGACCCCGAACAGCCGTGCACCGTTGCGCCAGAGGACCGCCCGCAGCCACTCCTCCCCCAGGTCCAGACGGTGCAGCGCGGCCAGCTGGTGGGCGTAGGGGTACGGGATGGCCGGGAAGTCGCTGCCGAGCACCACCTTGTCCCGCAGCGCGGCCAGCCGGGGCAGCAGCGCCCGGTCGAAGGGCATCAGCCGCTCGGTGAAGTCGGTGGCGAACATCGTGGTGTCCAGGTGCACCCGCTCGTACTGCTCGGCGAGGTCCAGGAACGCCGCGTACTCCGGCATCCCCAGGTGCGCGATCACCAACTGGAGCCGCGGGTGGCGCTCCAGCAGGCCGGCCATCGGCGCCGGGCCGGTGTGCTCACCGCGCAGCGGCCCGGAGCCGCAGTGGATGACCACCGGCGTGCCCGTCTCGGCCAGCCGGGCCCACACGGCGTCCAGCAGCGGATCGCGCGGGTCGAACGAGCCGACCTGCACGTGCACCTTGAACACCCGGGCGCCGGCGTCCAGCGCCTCGGCGACGTAGGCCGCCGCCGCGGGCTCGGGGAAGAACGTGGCCGACTGCAGCACGGCCGGGTGCTCGGCCGCGAACGCGGCGGCCTCGTCGTTCAGCCAGGCGGCCATCCCCGGCCGGTGCGGGTAGGGCAGCGTCGGGAAGGCGCGGACGCCGAGCGCCGCCAGCACCGCCAGCCGCTCCTCGACCGGCAACGCGTAGGTGACCGGCCACGGCGCCCCGTAGTGCGTCTCCGCCTCGGCGAAGTACTGCCACACCTTCGCCTGCACCCGCGCGGGGAGGAAGTGCACGTGCACGTCGACCAGCCCGGGCAGCCCCAGCTCCCGCCAGTACCTCGGGACGTCGGCGTCGTCGACGGGCGGGGGCACGGACATCAGATCGTGACGACGACCTTGCCGCGCACGTGCCCCTCGGCCACCAGCCGCTGGGCGTCGGCGGTCTGCGCCAGCGGGAACGCCTTGGCGATCGCCACCCGCAGCTGCCCGGCGTCGGCCATCCGGCCGAGCTCCTCCAGGTCGTGCCGCTCCGGACGCACGAAGACGTACCGGCCGCCGAGGTCGAGCACCGCCGGGTCGACGACGCTGGCGATCCGCTTCGGGTCGCGCACCTGGTCGGGGGCGTCGCCGAGCGCCGGCCCGCCGACCAGGTCCAGGACGGCGTCGACCGGCTCGGACAGCTGGGCGGAGATCGGGCCGGCGTTGTAGTCGAGCACCTCGGCGGCGCCGGCATCGCGCAGGAAGCCGTGGTTGCGCGGGCTGGCGGTGCCGATGACGTGCGCGCCGAGCGCCGCGGCGATCTGCACGGCGAAGAAGCCGACGCCGCCGGCGGCCCGGTGCACCAGCACCCGGTCGCCCTCGCCGACGTCGAGCGCCTCGGTGAGCGCCTGGTAGGCGGTCAGCCCGGCCAGCGGCAGGGCGGCGGCCTCGGTGAACCCGAGCGAGTCGGGCTTGTGCGCGATGCACCGCTGCGGGGCGGGCACGAGCTCGGCCGTCGTACCCCATTGGACGTCGTCCCGGCGCAGGTAGCCGAAGACCTCGTCACCGGGGGCGAAGTCGACCACCGCCGGCCCGACCCGCTCCACGACACCGGCCAGGTCCCAGCCCGGCACGATCGGGAAGTGGTGCGGGAAGTAACCGGCCAGGCCGCCCTCCCGGATGCCCATGTCCACCGGGTTGACCCCGGCCGCGCGGGTGCGGACCAGCACCGTGTCCGGCCCCACCGGGGGCTCGGGCAGGTCGTCGCGCAACTGCAGGACCGACTCGTCACCGAACCGGTCGTAGGCGATGCCACGCATGAGGTCAGCGCCGTCCCTTCACGTAGCGGCCGAAGGCGCGTTCCATCTCCCGGCGGGAGTCACGCTCGGCCAGGTCCTGGCGCTTGTCGTAGCTCCGCTTGCCCTTGGCCAGCGCGAGGGTGGCCTTGACCTTGCCGTCCTTGAAGTACAGGTCCAGCGGGACGAGCGTCAGCCCGCCCTCCTTGGTCTTGCCGATCAGCTTCTCGATCTCGGCGCGGTGCATGAGGATCTTGCGCTTGCGGCGCGGGGTGTGGTTGGTCCACGTCCCCTCGGTGTACTCGGGGATGTGCACGTGCTGCAGCCACACCTCACCGTCGTCGACGGTGGCGAAGCCGTCGACGAGGGAGGCGCGGCCGGCACGCAGGCTCTTCACCTCGGTGCCGGTGAGCACCAGGCCCACCTCGTAGGTGTCCAGGATCGAGTAGTCGTGCCGCGCCTTCTTGTTCTGGGCGATGAACTTGCGCCCCTGTTCCCGCGGCATGGGGCCAGGTTACCCAGGGGCCGCAACCGATCATGGCGCCTGACCCTCACGGGGCAGGCGCCATGACCGACGGGCGGCGAGCGCTACAGGCGGACGTAGAGCCGTAGCGTCACGTACGCGGCGACGGCGGCCAGGCCCACCCCGGCGGCGGCGATGATCGGGGAGATCGCGATGATCGCCGACCAGTCGACCGGCGGGATGATGCCCGCCTTGATCGGCCCGGCGAGCGTCTTGTCGACGAACAGGATCTTGGTCAGCACCAGACCGCCGATGGCCAGCAGCGCGCCGATCAGACCGGCGAGCGCCGCCTCGAGGATGAACGGCAGCTGGGTGTACCAGCGGGAGGCGCCGACCAGTCGCATGATGTTCGTCTCGTTGCGTCTGTTGAAGGCCGCGAGCTGGATCGTGTTGGAGATCAGCAGCAACGCGGCCAGCGCTTGCACGAGGGCCACCGCGAGCGTCCCGTTGCGCGCGCCGTTGAGCAGGCTGAACAGCCGGTCCAGGAAGTCGCCCTCGTCGCGGACCTCGTCCACGCCGGCCTCCCCGTTGGGGAACTGCTCGGCGATGACCGGGTACCGCTCGGGGTTGACCAGCTCGACCCGGAAGCTCTCCGGCAGCGCGTCCTCAGGGGTGTTGGCGATCAGCGCCGGCTGCTCCTGGAACTGCTGGGTGAAGCGCTGGTAGGCCTCGGCACGGGTCTCGTAGATGTAGTCCTGCACCTCCGGCGAGGCGTCCAGCTGCGCGGCGATCGAGTCGCGTTGCTCGTCGGTGACGTCGTCGGCGAGGTAGATCGAGACCTGGATCTTGTCGTAGTAGATCTCGCGCATGTCGCCGATCATGTTGGCGATCAGCAGGCCGGTGCCCATGAGGCCCAGCGAGATCCCGGTGGTCAGGATCATCGCGACCGTCATGGTCAGGTTCCGACGCAGCCCGGCAGCCACCTCGGAGAGGACGAAGTTGACGCGCATCAGTTCCCTGTCGTGTTCTGCGGTCCGGCGGTCATCGGCTGGTCAGCGACCCGCACCTCAACGACCCACGCCGTAGACGCCGCGGCTCTGGTCGCGGCTGACGACGCCGTCGTTCAGCTCGATCACACGGCGCCGCATCGAGTCGACGATGTGGTAGTCGTGCGTGGCCATGACCACGGTGGTGCCGGTGCGGTTGATCCGCTCCAGCAGCAGCATGATGTCCTGGCTCGTCTCCGGGTCCAGGTTGCCGGTGGGCTCGTCGGCCAGCAGCACCAGCGGCCGGTTCACGAACGCCCGGGCGATCGCCACCCGCTGCTGCTCACCACCGGAGAGCTCGCTGGGCAGCCGGTTCTCCTTGCCGTCCAGGCCGACCATCTCCAGCACCTCGGGCACGACCCGCTTGATCGTGCGCTGGGGCTTGTTGATCACCTCGAGGGCGAAGGCGACGTTCTCGGCGACCGTCTTGTTGCGCAGCAGCCGGAAGTCCTGGAAGACGCAGCCCATCGTGCGGCGGAGCTTGGGCACCTGCCACTTGCTCATCGTGTTCAGGTTCTTGTCGTTGACCGTGATGACGCCCTTGGTGGGGCTGTCCTCCTTCAGCAGCAGCCGCAGGAAGGTCGACTTGCCCGAACCCGAGGAACCGATGAGGAAGACGAACTCCCCCTTGTCGATCTGCATCGAGACGTCGTCCAGAGCCGGCCGAGGACTGGTCGGGTAGATCTTGGAGACGTGTTGCAATTCGATCACGAGGGGCCACGGTACCTGCCCGGCGCCGGCGGATGATCCGTTCGCCCGGCGCGTCCCGCGACCTCGTGGACGGACAGTGAGCAACGGGCGGCCGGGCCGGCGGTGACGGTCACCCTGCGTGCCACCGGGCCGGGCTCGGCTGTGGCCGGTCTCTCCCGGGCCCGACTGCGGCCGCCTAGTCCTGCGCTGCCGTCTCCTGCTGCCGGCGCCACCGGATCCCGGCCTCGATGAAGGCGTCGATCTCCCCGTCGAGCACGTTGCTCGGGTTGCCGGTCTCGACCTCGGTCCGCAGGTCCTTGACCATCTGGTACGGGTGCAGGACGTAGGAGCGCATCTGGTTGCCCCAGCTGCTGCCCTCGCCCTTGAGCGCGTCCATCTGGGCCCGCTCCTCCTGCTTGCGGACCACCAGCAGCCGGGCCTGCAGCACCCGCAGGGCAGCCGCCCGGTTCTGGATCTGCGACTTCTCGTTCTGGCAGGAGACGACGATGCCGGTCGGGATGTGGGTCATCCGGACCGCGGAGTCGGTGGTGTTCACGCTCTGCCCACCCGGGCCGGAGGAGCGGAAGACGTCGACCCGGATCTCGTTCTCCGGGATGTCGACGTGGTCGGTCTGCTCGACGACCGGCAGCACCTCGACGCCGGCGAAGGAGGTCTGCCGGCGGCCCTGGTTGTCGAACGGGGAGATCCGCACCAGCCGGTGGGTGCCCTGCTCGACGGAGAGGGTGCCGTAGGCGTAGGGCTGCTTGACGGCGAAGGTGGCCGACTTGATCCCGGCCTCCTCGGCGTAGGAGACGTCGTAGACCTCGGTGGGGTACCGGTGCCGCTCGGCCCAGCGCAGGTACATCCGCATCAGCATCTCGGCGAAGTCGGCGGCGTCCACTCCCCCGGCCTCCGAGCGGATGGTGACCAGCGCCTCGCGCTCGTCGTACTCCCCGGAGAGCAGCGTGCGCACCTCGAGCTCGTCGAGCACGGTGCGGATGCTCGCCAGCTCCCGCTCGGTCTCCGCGGTGGTGGCCTCGTCGCCCTCCTCGGCCGCCATCTCGTGCAGCAGCCCGACGTCGTCGAGCCGGCTGCGCAGCTCCTCCACCCGGCGCAGGTCGCCCTGCAGGTAGGACAGTCGCGAGGTCACCGCCTGGGCGGCCTCGACGTCGTTCCAGAGGTCGGGTGCGGAGGCCTTCTGCTCGAGCTCGGCCACCTCCCGACGCAGGTCATCGACCCGCATCACGGCCTCGATGGACTTCAAGGTCGTGTCGAGTTCGTCCAGGACGACGGAGAAGTCAGCGGCCACGTCGATCCAGGGTAGTGCGCCGCGGCACCGGGTACCTCCGGCGGCATGAGCACGTCACCGCCGGACGACCGGCGCACCCCCGACGACCTCACCGAGTACGAACGAGACCAGTTCCCGCACGGGATCCCCGAGTCACAACCCAGGTACCCGGAAGGCGGCGCCGACACAGCCCGCAGTGCGCTGACCCTGCGGCTGGTGCTGGCGACCTTCGGTCTGGTGATCTGCGCGGTGTTCGCGGTGCTGACGTTCCTCGCCGAGGTCCCGCTGGTCTTCCCGATCGCGCTGGCCGTGCTGGCGGTCATCGCGCTGGTCGACCTGATGGTCGTGGCCCGCCGCAAACTGCGCGGCGAACCGGGCTGAGCCCGGTCGCCCGCACCGGCCGCCGGGCGGGTCAGGCGGTCTGCAGGCGCGTGCGCCGGGCGCGCCGGGCAGCGCGTCGGATGGCCAGCCAGTCGGCCACCTCGGCGGCCGGCATGGGCCGGGCGATGTGGAAGCCCTGCGCGTGGGTGCAGCCCAGCTCGGTGACGAGCTCCAGCTGACCGGCGGTCTCCACCCCCTCGGCGAGGCTGCGCATGCCGCAGGCGGCGGCCAGCCCGACCACGGCGGCGATCGCCGCCGCGGACTCGCTGCGCCGCACCTCGATGCCGGCGATCAGGCTGCGGTCCAGCTTGAGGACGCCGGCCGGGATGGACACCAGCTGGCTCAGCGAGGAGAAGCCGCTGCCGAAGTCGTCGATGGACACCTCGACCCCGGTGACGCGGAGCTGGGCGAACTGGGCCGCGGCCCGGAGCGGGTCCTCCGCGACGCTGGTCTCGGTGAGCTCCAGCACCAGGCGCTCGGGGGCGAGCCCGGCGGCCTCCAGCGCGTCGTGGACGTCGGCGACGAGGGTGCCGGTGGCGAAGTGCGCGGCGCT
>NZ_JAAKGN010000178.1:0-8710 GCF_011039295.1 Modestobacter sp. KNN46-3
CTTGGTCCGGGTTTTACAACGCATCCTGGCCCTCACCGCGGCCATCTGGCACAACGACCACATCGGCGCACCGACCCCGCGATCACTGATCGCCTACGACCACTGACCCTTGGAATAGGTCATCTAGGCGAAGGCGAGCTCCGGTTCGGCCTCGGGCTCGGGGCGCACCGGGCGGCCGAACAGCCAGCCCTGACCCAGGTCGGCCCCCACGGCCCGTGCCTGGTCGGCGATCCGCTCGGACTCGATGCCCTCGGCCACCACGACCCCGCCCTGCAGGTGGGTCAGCTCGGTGAGCGCCCGGGCGATGGCCTGGGCACCGGGTTCCTGCAGCCGGGAGACGAGGGTCTTGCTGAGCTTGACGACGTCGGGGCGCACCACGCTCACCAGCGCCAGGCTGGACCAGCCGACGCCGACGTCGTCCAGCGCCACCCGCCAGCCCAGCGACCGGTGGTGCTCGAGCACCGAGAGCAGGTGCTCGTGGTCGATCACCGCGTGCGAGGCGACGACCTCGAACACCAGCTGCCGGGGGTCGATGCCGCTGTCGTGCACCGCCCGCTCGGTGCTGGCCAGACACACCGAGGGCCGGTGCACCGCCGCCGGGTCGGAGTTCACGTAGAGGTCCGCGCTGCCCAGCCACCCGGCCGCGCCGCGGATGGCGGCCTCCCGGGCCACCCGGTCCAGCCGACGCAGCCAGCCGGCCCGCTCGGCGAGGAAGAACAGGTCGCCGCCGCCGACCTCGCGCCCGTCGACCCGGCCGCGCAGCAGCGCCTCGTGGCCGACCATGCCGCCGGTCGCCAGGGACATGATCGGCTGGTAGACCGGCCAGAGCTCGGCGTCGGTGAGCAGCGCCATCTCCACGGTCACCCCGCGACGGGCCAGCTCGACGGCGAGCGTGGGTGCGGTGAGCAGCCGGGTGGCCAGGGCGACGCCGTCGCTGGGCGGGTCGGTGGTCACCCGGACGGCCTCGGTCTCGGCAGCGGTGAGCTCCCGGGCCAGCCGCTGGAAGAGCCGGTCGATCCGCCGGCCGCCCTCGTCGTCCACGATGTCCAGGAGTCCGGGGGCGGTGCCGATCCGCAGCCCCATCGCCCCGGCGATCCGGGAGATGCTGGGCAGCACGTGGCTGAGCGTGCTGGCCAGCAGCAGCCGGCGGGCACGCTGGGGGGTCTCCCAGGAGGGACGAACGACGTCCACAGGCTCGTTCACCGCTGCAGGATGACCGACGGTGACCCCTCGAACACGCAGGCGCGCGGGCCGGGTCCTGCCCGTCCCGAGCACGGGGGAGGTCACACGCCGCGGAAGATCAACTCGGCTAGTGTCCCAGGTGTGCCTCCCCTAACTCCCGCCGATGGTGCACGCCCCAGTCGCGGCGGGCGGCCGCGTGACCCCTCCCGCGACGGGGCCATCCGGCAAGCGATCCTGCGGGTGCTGGCCGAGTCGGGCTATGCGGCCCTGACGATGGACGCCGTCGCCTCGGCCGCCGGTGTCGGCAAGGCCACGATCTACCGCCGCTGGCGGACCAAGTCCGAGCTGGTCGCCGACGCCGTCGCCGAGCTGAGCGAGAAGTCGATCGAGCCGCCCGACACCGGTTCGCTCGAGGGCGACCTCCGGCTCCTGCTGCACTGGCTGGTCGATGCGGTCAACGGACCGCTCGGTGCGGCCACGCTGTCGCTGCTGTCGGCGCTGCCGCACGAGCCGGAGCTGCGCGAGGCCTTCCACAGCGGCCCGATGGAGGTTTGGAGCTCGACGTTCCGCCAGGTGTGGGAGCGGGCCGAGGCCCGCGGCGAGGTCCAGCCGGCGGCGCTGGGCACCGCCGTGGCCACGACGGCGAGCTCGCCGATCCTGCAGCGCTGGCTCTTCGGCGGGGAGCCGGTGTCGACCGACTTCGCCGACGAGGTGCTGACCGACGTCGTCCTGCCGCTGGTCTCCGCCCGCCGCGCCGCCTGAGCCGGTCCCCTGACCCGCGCCGGCAGCCTCAGGCCGCCGGCGCGCTGGACCGGAAGGCCCGCAGCCGCAGGCTGTTGGTGACCACCAGCACGGAGGACGCCGCCATCGCCAACCCGGCCAGCAGCGGGTTGAGAAACCCCAGGGCGGCCAGCGGCACCAGCGCGACGTTGTAGGCGAAGGCCCAGAACAGGTTGCCCTTGATCACTGCGAGGGTCCGTCGGGACAGCCGGACGGCGTCGACCGCGGCGTCCAGGTCGGCCCGCACCAGGGTCAGGTCGCTGGCCTCGATGGCGACGTCGGTGCCCGAGCCCATGGCCAGCCCGAGGTCGGCCTGGGCCAGGGCCGGCGCGTCGTTGACGCCGTCGCCGACCATGGCGACCACCCGGCCCTTGGCCTGCAGTTCCCGGACGACGTCGACCTTGCCCGCGGGCAGCACCCCGGCGACGACCTCGCCCCGGTCGGGGTCCAGCCCGACCGAGCGGGCCACCGCGGCGGCGGCACCGGCGTTGTCACCGGTGAGCAGCACCGGCGCGAGCCCCAGCTCCCGCAGCCGTGCAATCGCCGCCGCACTGGTGGGCTTCACGGTGTCGGCGACGACGCAGACCCCGGTGACCGCGCCGTCCACGGCGACCAGGACGGCGGTCTGCCCGGCCTGCTGGGCCCGCTCGACCACCGCGGCCAGGTCGGCCGGTACCGGGCCGGGCATCGCCGATGCCCGCCCGACGACGACGTCCCGACCGTCCACCCGCCCCTGCACGCCGATCCCCTGCTGACTGGCGAAGCCCTCGACCTCGGGGAGCTCACCGGCGGCGGCGACGATCGCCCGGGCGATCGGGTGCTCGGAGCCGGCCTCCACCGCGGCCGCCAGCCGCAGCGTCTCCGGGTGCCCGGCCACCTCCACCAGGCTCATCTGCCCGGTGGTGACGGTGCCGGTCTTGTCCAGCAGCACGGTGTCCACCCGGCGGGTGCTCTCCAGCACCTCGGGACCCTTGATCAGCACGCCGAGCTGGGCGCCACGACCGGTGCCGACCAGCAGGGCGGTCGGCGTGGCCAGGCCCAGCGCGCACGGGCAGGCGATGACGAGCACGGCGACCGCGGCCGTGAAGGCCGCCGTGACGTCGCCGGTCACGAGCAGCCAGGTGACCAGCGTGGCCACCGCGATGACCAGGACGACGGGGACGAAGACCGCCGAGACGCGGTCGGCCAGCCGCTGCACCGGCGCCTTGCCGCTCTGCGCCTGGGTGACCAGCCGGCCGAGCTGGGCCAGCGTCGTGTCGGTGCCCACCCGGGTCGCCTCGACGACCAGCCGGCCGCCGACGTTGACCGTCGCACCGGTGACCCGGTCCCCGGCGGAGACCTCGACCGGCACGCTCTCGCCGGTCAGCATCGACAGGTCGACCGCGGAGCTGCCGCTGACGACGACACCGTCGGTGGCGACCTTCTCCCCCGGCCGGACGACGAACCGGTCGCCGACGACGAGCTGGCCGATCGGTACCCGCACCTCGCGCCCGTCCCGCAGCACGGCGGCGTCCTTGGCCCCCAGCTCGAGCAGCGCGGTCAGCGCGGCACCGGAGCGGCGCTTGGCCCGCGCCTCCGCCCAGCGGCCGGCCAGCAGGAAGACGGTGACAGCCGCCGCGACCTCCAGGTAGATCTCGTGCGTGCCGGCGCCCCGTTCGGGGAGGAGCGTGAACTCCATGCGCATGCCGGGCATCCCCGCGTCGCCGAGGAACAGCGCCCACAGCGACCAGAGGTAGGCGGCGCTGATCCCGATCGAGACCAGGGTGTCCATCGTGCTGGCGCCGTGCCGGGCGTTGACCACCGCAGCGCGGTGGAACGGCCACGCACCCCAGACCGCGACCGGGCTGGCCAGGGTGAGCGCGAGCCACTGCCAGTTGTCGAACTGCAGCGCCGGGACCATGGACAGCACCAGCACCGGCAGCGTGAGCGCGGCACTGACCAGCAGCCGCTGCCGCAGCGCGGCCTCCGGCGTCCGGGCCACCTCGTCCGGGGCCCCGGCGTCGTCCTCGGTGACCGGCGGCGCCGGCAGCGCGGCGGAGTAGCCGGCGGCCGCGACGGTGGCCACCAGCCGGTCGGGGTCGACCCGGGCCGGGTCGAACCGGACGGTCGCGGCCTCGGTGGCGTAGTTGACGCTGGCCTGCACGCCGTCGAGCTTGTTGAGCTTGCGCTCGATCCGGTTCGCGCAGCTCGCGCAGGTCATGCCGGTGATGTCGAGGCGGACCTCGTCCTCAGCAACCGGGCCCTCGCCGGCCGGCCCCCCGGCTGCAGACGGCTCCGCCTGGGGCCCGGCGCTCATGCCGGCTGGGCGGTGTAGTCGCCGGCCTCGGACACGGCGGCCTGCACCTGGTCGGTGGTGACGTCGCCGACGACGCGCAGCCGGCCGGTGGCCAGGTCGACGACGACCTCCTGCACGCCGGAGAGCTCGTTGACCTCCTCGGTGACGGAGGCGACGCAGTGCTGGCAGGTCATGCCGGTGACGGTGAAGTCCAGGGTCTGCACGGTGGTTCTCTCCTCGGGAGCGGGGTCAGGGAGCTGATCAGGAACGGACGAGCCGGGCGATGGCGGCCGAGGCCTCGGCGATCTTCGCGTCGGCGGCGGCACCGTCGTCGTCGGCGCTGCTGGCCACCGCGTCACGGACGCAGTGGCCCAGGTGGTCGTCGAGCAGGCCGAGCGCGACCGCCTGGAGTGCCTTGGTGGCCGCGGAGACCTGGGTGAGGACGTCGATGCAGTACGTGTCGTCCTCGACCATCCGCGCGATGCCGCGGACCTGGCCCTCGACCCGCTTGAGGCGCGCGAGCACCTGGTCCTTGTCGCCGGCGTAGCCCGTCATGCCGTTCAGCATACCCCCAAGGGGTACCCCTTCACCACCCGCGCGTGCCGGGCTCCCCCTTGAACGGGCCGACCACCTCGTCGGTGACCCAGCCGCCGTAGAAGTCACCGGCCTGGGCGCGCACCGGCTCGCCGTCGACGGTCGCGGCGTCCAGCCGGCTGGGGTAGAAGGCGAGCGCGCCGCGCAGCTGCTCGTAGCCGGCCGTCGGCTGTTCGTAGGACCAGGCGATCGACGGGTGGCGCACACCGTCGACGACGGCGTCCCAGTAGGTGGCCATGCCCTTGAACTCGCACCACGACGAGCCGGCGCCCCGCTCCAGGACGCCGGCCGCCACGTCGTCCCGGGGGACGTAGAAGACCGGCGGGTGGCTGGTCTCGCAGACCCGCACGGCCCGGTCGGTGCGGGCGATCACCTGACCACCGAGGGTGAGCTCGAGGCGTCGTCCGGTCACCTCGGCCGACGGCGGGCGCGGGTAGCTCCAGACCGACTCCTGGCCGGGTCCGACGGGGTCACGGGGCGGTGGGTACACGCCGCCGAGTGTGCGCCTGCGCGGCGACCAGCCGGTCGCGACGCCCGGGTCAGCGCACCCGGCGGTAGGTGACGTCGACCTTGCGCCGGCGGTCGGTGTGCCGGACGCGACGGACGATCTTCCGGGTCACGACGAAGGTCACGGTCAGGCCGACCACGCTGACGATCGCGATCCCGGGCGGGCTCTGCAGGAACTCCTGCACCTTCGCCTTCCCCTGGTCGGCCAGGCGCTGCGGGTTCGTGCGGAACGCCAGTTCGTCCAGGGTCGCCCCCAGGGACTCGCGGGCGGCGTCGATCTCCTGCTGGATCTGCTCGGGGGTCCTCGGCACGGCGACAGCCTGCCAGATCGGTCCGACCGCGGCCGAACGGGAGGCTCCTACACTGCCCCCAACGCGGGAGTGGTGTAACGGCAGCCACGCCAGACTTAGGATCTGGTGCCTTCGGGCGTAGGGGTTCGACTCCCCTCTCCCGCACAGGGACGCCTCCTGGCCCGGACGGGCCGTGCGAGCACGCGGATCACCCGGACGGTGTCCGGGGCTCCCCCGCTCCCGATGACAGTCCGTGTGTCTGGGGCTCAGCCGGGTACGCGCCGTGCATGCGGACACAACGGCCTTCGATGCCGAGCATGATCGGACGCGGCGTCGTCGCGGGCGTGGGCGGGACCGTCGTGATGACGGCCTTCCAGGAGTTCGTGGAGATGCCCCTCACCAAGCGGGACGAGAGCCATGCCCCGGCTGACTTCGCCGAGAAGGTCACCCCGGCCCGTCCCACGACACGGAGAGGCCGCCGACGCCTGAACTACGTCACGCACTTCGCGCTCGGGACCATGTGGGGCGCGGCCTACGGCGTCGCCGCCTTCCGGGGGCTGCGCGGCCAGAAGGCCGTCAACTCCGTGTTCGCTCTCGTCTACGTGGGTGACGTCCTCCTCAACACCGCGCTGGGCCTCTACCGCCCGACGACGTGGTCACGGCAGGACTGGGCCGTCGACGTGGCAGGCAAGTACGTACAGGCTCAGGGCACTGGCGCCGTCTTCGATCGCATGCTCGATCCGGTCCGGTGAGCGCGCCGCCGACGCTCAGCTGAACGCCCCCACGTCGGGGGGGCCGAGCGGCCTCGTTCCCCGCGAGCCGTCGGGGTGCCGGACACCGAGGTGCGACCCCCGGCAGCAGGTGGGTAGGGGCTGTTCCATGCGCCACACGGGCACGATCCGCCGGCCCCCCGCCGACCCCTCGGTCGAGACGGAGGGGCTGGCCACGAAGCTCGACCGGCCGATGGGCGTGCTCGGCCTGGTGTTCGTGCTCATCGTCCTGGGGCAGGCCCTGGCCCGGGAACCCTGGCTGGTGACGACGCTGAGCGTCCTCGGCTGGATCTGCTGGGCGGTCTTCGTCAGCGAGTTCGTCTTCCGCGCGGTCCGGGCGCCCAGCCAGCGCCGCTTCTGGCTGCGCAACTGGTGGCAGCTGATCTTCCTGGCGCTGCCGTTCCTCCGCTTCGCCCGCGCCCTCACCCTGCTGCGGACCGCCCGCGTCGGCGGCGTGCTGTCCGCCGCCATCCGCGGCTCCCGGTCGGCCGGCCGGCTGCTCACCAACCGGATCGGGTGGCTCGCCGCGGTGACCGGCGTCGTCGTCCTCGGCAGCAGCCAGCTGCTCTACGTCGTGGGGGCCTACGACACCTACGGCCCCGCACTGCACGACGCGGCCATGGCCACCATCACCGGTGCGTTGCTGGACACCGACCACGGTCTCGCCCGTTTCCTGGAGGTGGCCCTGGCCGTCTACTCCGTCGCCGTGTTCGCGACCCTGGCCGGGGCGCTGGGCGCCTACTTCCTGGAGGGACGCCGCGCGGAGGGAGCCGACCCGGCCGCGCCCGGGCCGGGAGGGCTCAGCTTAACTCGACCCGCAGCTCCAGCTGCACCGACGGCGCACCCGGGACGTCGTCGTCCACCACTGCCAGCACGTGCACCCGGGCGTCCTCCACCTCGCGCAGCGCCAGCCCCTCCACCTTGTGCACGCGGCCCTCGACCTCGGGCACCGCCGCGATGTCGAGCACCGTCTCGCCGTCGACCAGCGCGAGGGCCGCGGCGACGACCGGCCCGTCGTCGACCGCGTTCGGGGTGTCCTCCGCGGCCGCGGAGAGCAGGGTCCGCCCGTCGGGCAGCGCGATCGCGTCGGTGACCGCCAGCCCCACACCGGCCACCCGGCCCAGGTCGTAGGACCGGGGCGCCGACACCGCTACCTCATCGGCGCCGGCCCGGCCCAGCACGGCGGCGACCAGGTCGGCCAGCGGCACGTCGACGCTGGCCGGCCCCGCCCCGGCGGCGAGGTTGCCCCGGTGGAACCAGCGGACGGTGTCGCCGTGCCGGCTGGCCCCCTCCAGGTTCAGCTGCTCCGCCGGCACCGCCAGCAGCCGCCCGACCGCGGCGTAGAGCGGACCGAGCTCGCCGGCCTGCACGACCGGTTCGCCGTCCACCAGCCGCACGAGCACCCCGCGCATCCGCCGGGGCGTCGACCCCGACCCCAGCAGCAGGACGGCCGGCTCCCCGTCCACCTCGGCCGGGCAGGCCACCTCCAGGTCGGGCTTGAGGTGCTTGGTGCCCGCCGGCTCGCTGAAGTGGTCCAGCCCCTCGACCGGCGGCAGCACGCGCACCGGGGTCACCCCGCCCGGCCGCACCCAGGCGGCGATCGTCGAGTCGTCCGGGGCGACCAGCCAGCCCTCGCCCAGCGGCGCGATCGCGGATGCGGCCGTCACCGGCGTCCCGTCGTCGAAGGTCAGCGTCCGGACGTCGTCCACCGTGATCCGCATGCACCTGCCGTGCCCGCCCGCACGGCGTGGCACGCCTGCGATCAGCCGAGGGAGTCCATCACCTCGGCGCGGAACTGGGCCAGGAACTGGTCTCGGGTGACGCCACGCCGCTCGGCCTCCCGCTCGCAGAGCATGGCGATCACCAGCGACGACTGCCGGACGACGTCCGCGCGGGTGTCCTCGTCCAGGCCGCCCAGCACCGCCGTCCAGGCCCGCCAGTCGCCGTCCCCGGCCGCCTCGGCCATCTCCAGCACCAACCCGAACCGGCGCAGCGCCTCCAGGTCCGCCATCGGGCCCTCCCCCACTCCTCCGGTCGCCCGGCGCGGCCGCTGGGGCACGACCGTAACGACGTCCCGCCACACCGCGCCGGAGACCGGCAGGATGCCCGGTGAGGCGCGCCGCGGGGGCGCGCCGGAGCGGAGGCCGGCGATGCGGCACCGGGGGCGGACGCGAGCCGCGGCGCTGGCGGTGCTGGCCCTGCTGACCGGGTGCGGTGACCCCGAGCTGCTGGACCCCACCGAGGAGCCGCTCGCCGGCGACCGCGAGCGCATCGTCGCCCGGGTCACCGAGGGCATGACGGTGGCCGCCGAC
>NZ_JAAKGN010000179.1:0-8688 GCF_011039295.1 Modestobacter sp. KNN46-3
CGGGCCCGGGCCAGACCGACCTCCGGTGGCAGGTCCAGGAGCAGGGTGAGGTCCGGCCGCAGCCCCTGGGTGGCCCAGCGGGAGATCGAGCGGACGTCGTCCATCGGGATCGTGCGGCCGGCGCCCTGGTAGGCCAGCGAGCTGTCCACGAACCGGTCGGTGATCACCACCTCCCCGGCGTCCAGCGCCGGGCGGAGGACGTCGTGCACGTGCTGCGCGCGGTCGGCGGCGTACATCAGGGCCTCGGCCCGCGGCGACAGCCCGGCACTGGCCGGGTCCAGCAGGAGCGCCCGGACCTTGCCGCCCAGCGCCGTCCCGCCCGGTTCGCGGGTGGTCCGGGCGACCAGGCCCTCCCCGGTCAGCCACTCCTGCAGGCGGCGCACCTGCGTCGACTTGCCCGCCCCCTCGCCGCCCTCGAAGGCGATGAACACCCCGCCCCCGGCCAGCCGACGCCGCGCGGTCGTGTCCCGGCGCAGAGCGGTGACGACGTCGGCCAGCAGCGGCACCGGACGGCCGTCGTCCATCTGCCGGTAGGCGACCACGCCGACGCCGACGGCCAGCAGGCCGGCCACGAACAGCATGACCCGCTCCCCGGTGACCGCCAGCGTCAGGACGCCGACGTCGACCTGGTTCTGACCGATCACGCCCACGCCGATCGGCACCGTCGCGAGGGAGAGGATCAGCGAAGCGCGGACGAGGGACTGGACGATCGCGAACGTGCGGCCGCGGATCGCGTCGTCGACCTCCGTGCCCAGCAGGGTGAAGCCGGCCAGGTAGGCGATGCCGGCGAAGAAGCCCATCAGCACGACCAGCAGCAGCGCCACCCACAACGTGGCGATCCAGGACATGAGCAGCACGGCGATCCCGGCGCCCACGATGGCCACCCCGAAGATCCGCTCCCGGGCGAGGTCGTGGGCGATGCTGGGGCCCAGGCCGATGCCCAGGCCGAGGCCGACGAAGACCGCCCCGAAGAGCAGCCCGTAGGCCGCCTGCCCCCCACCGAGGGCGGTCACGTAGAACTGCCCGGTCGCGATGATCGCGCCGGCAGCGGCGAAGGCCCCGGTGATCCCGAGGATCAGCCCGCGGACCAGACGGGTGTGGCCGGCGAAGGAGAAGCCCGCCTTCAGCGAGCCGAGGAAGCTCTCCTGCGGTGCCTCGGGCCGGGCGGCCCGGCGACCGCTGATCGAGGGCAGGTTCCAGATCACCAAGGCCGCGACCAGGAAGGTCAGCGCGTTCAGGTAGAGCGCGAGGGCGATCTGGTCGAGCCCGGGGAGCAGCTGGCTCAGCCGGCCACCGGAGGTGTTGAGCATCGCGTAGACGCCACCGGCGAGCACCGGGGTGATCCCGTAGGTGGTGATCAGGGACAGCTGGTTGGCCGGCTCCAACTGGTCCCTGCGGAGCATGTTCGGGACGGCGGCGTCCTTGGCCGGGGTCCAGAAGAGGCTGACCACCTCGATGAGGAACTGCGCGATGAACAGCCAGATCAGGTTGTCGACCAGCGGGATGGAGGCGAAGAGGCCGAACCGGAAGACGTCGGTGAGCACCATCGTCTTGCGTCGGTCGAACCGGTCGGCGAAGACCCCGGCCAGCGGCCCGAGCACGAGCGCCGGCAGCAGCCGGAAGAGCAGGACGCCGCTGAGGGCCAGGTTGCTGGCCATGTAGCCGTCGACCAGCGTGGTGGCGGTCGCGGTGATCGCCAGCAGCCCGAGCCAGTCGCCGAAGCTGGACAGCGACATGGACAGCCACAGCTTGCGGAAGTCGCGCACCCGCAGCACCGCGCGGATCTTCGCGACCTGACCGACCGCTCCGGCGCCGGGGTGCTCCTCGTCGTCCGCGCCGGACCGGTCGTCACCCGGGGCGTCGTCCGGCGGCTCGAGCAGCGGTACGCCGGCGCTGTCCGGGGTGGGTGCGCCGGCCGCCGGGAGCCCGTCCGGGGGCACTGCGGCCGGTGCCGTCCCGGGACCGTCGTCCTCGACACCACGCGAGCCTGGCGCGGCGCCGGGCGGCGGGCGGCTCCCGTCGTCCGCCGGCGTCGCAGCGGACGAGCCGCCCGGGGACGGGCGGTCCGTCGGGTCGGAGCTGATCGGAGACCCCCGGGGTGTGGCGGCACCGGAGCGCCGCGGGACGTGGCCGTGTCGTGGCCTCGGCTCGGTCACCGTACCGGTCGGGACCGACGAGTCCGGGCGATTTCCACTCCTCCGGGCCAGGTGCCTCCGGCGCTAGCCTGCGGCCGTGGACGACCGCGGCAGCTGGGACCCGGGCACCTACCTGCGCTTCGCCGGCGAGCGGGCCCGCCCCTTCGCGGAGCTGCTGGCCCGGATCGGCGCGGAGGCCCCGAAGGTGGTCGTGGACCTCGGTTGCGGCGACGGCTCGGCCACCGCCACGCTGGCCCGGCGCTGGCCCGGTGCCCGGGTCGTCGGCGTGGACAGCTCACCGGCGATGCTCGCGGCCGCCGCGGACCACGCCGTGCCCGGCAGGCTGACGTTCCTCCAGCGTGACCTGCGCGACTGGCGGCCGGACGGGCCGGTCGACGTGCTGGTCAGCAACGCCGCACTGCACTGGGTGCCCGGGCACGCCGACCTGCTCCCGGGCTGGGCGGACGCACTGGCCCCCGGCGGATGGCTCGCGGTGCAGGTGCCCGGCAACCAGCGGGCACCCACCCACGCACTGCTGGCCGAGCTGGTCACCGGTCCGCGGTGGGCCGGTCGGCTCTCCCCCGGTGCGGAGGTCGCACTGGACCCCCGTGCGGTGCTGGACCCGGCGGGCTACCTGGAGGTGCTCACCGCGGCGGGACTGGCCGTCGATGCCTGGGAGACCACCTACCTGCACGTGCTGACCGGGGAGGACCCGGTCCTGCACTGGGTGTCCGGCACCGTCCTCCGCCCGGTGCTGGCGCGCCTCGCCCCAGCCGACGCCGCCGAGTTCACCGCCGAGTACGCCGCCGCCCTGCGTCGGGCACACCCACCACGCCCCGACGGGACGACGGTGCTCCCCTTCCGCCGGGTGTTCGTCGTCGGGCGCCGACCGGCTCGTGGGCTCAGCGCGGGGTGAGCCGGTACGCCCGGGTGGTGTACGGCAGCTCGAGCTGCGCGGACCCCCGCGTGTCGGGATGGGTGGCCAGCAGCTCACGCACCTGACCGAGGAACTCCGCCCGCCGGGCGTCGGACATCATCGCCACGTAGCTGCGGGTGCCGATGCCGGCGACGACCTGCTCGGGGGTCACCCGCTGCGCGACGGCGGAGTCGGCCACCACCACCTCGGCGGGCAGCTCGGCAGCGAACCGGTGCACCACCGTCTGGTCGGCCTCGTGGTCCCGGGCCTCGTCGGCGAGCAGCTCACCGAGGGCGCGCACCCACGGCACCCGCTCGTCCCGGGTGTTCCAGACCAGGCCGACCACCCCGCCCGGCCGGAGCACCCGGCGCAGCTCGGCGGCCGCGGGGACGACGTCGAACCAGTGCGCGGCCTGCCCGGCGACGACGGCGTCCACGTCGGAGTCGGGCAGTGGGATCGACTCCGCTCCCCCGGTGGCCGCACGCACCTGGGGCAGACGCTCCCGCAGCTGCGCCAGCATCTCCCCGGACAGGTCGACGGCGACCACCTCGTGCCCGGCGGCCACCAGGCGGTCGGTGAGCAGGCCGGTGCCCGCACCGAGGTCGAGCACCCGGCGCGGGGCGTCGCCGAGCAGGAACCCGACCACGTCGGCCGGGTAGGTCGGCCGGAGGGCGGCGTAGTCGGCCGCGACCGCGCCGAACGACGTCCGCCGCTGCTCCCAGCCCTCCACCCGCGCCCTCCGTCCGAGCTCAGCTGCCGGCCGGCACCTTGACCGCGACGTCGGCTGCGGTCTCCGCCGTCTTCCGGGCCGCCGCCGACTTCGCCGTCGTCGACTTCGCCGTCGTCTTCTTCGCCGTGGCCTTCTTGGCGGCCGCCTTCTTCGCCGGCGCCTTCTTCGCGGCGGTCTTCTTGGCCGCCTTCTTCTTCACCGGTGCCCGCTCACGGCGGTCGGCGAGCAGCTCGGCCGCCCGCTCCAGGGTGATCGTCTCGACCTCGTCGCCCTTGCGCAGGCTGGCGTTGTGCTCGCCGTCGGTGACGTAGGGGCCGAAGCGGCCCTCACGCACCGTGACCTGGCCCTGGCTGACCGGGTCCGCGCCCAGCTCCTTGAGCGGCGCCTTGGCCGCGGCCCGGCCCCGCTGCTTGGGCTGGGCGAAGATCGCCAGCGCCTCGTCGAGGGTGATGGTGAAGAGCGCGTCCTCGCTCTCCAGCGAACGCGAGTCGGTGCCCTTCTTGATGTAGGGCCCGTAGCGGCCGTTGAGCGCCTGGATCTCCTCGCCCTCGGCGTCCTTGCCGATCGAGCGCGGCAGGGTGAGCAGCTGCAGTGCCTGCTCCAGGGTGACCGTCTCCGGCGTCATGGTCTTGAACAGGCTGGCCGTCCGCGGGGTCTCCTTGCTGCCCTCGGGCACCAGCGTGGTGACGTAGGGGCCGTACCGGCCGGCCTTCACCGCCACCGGGAAGCCGGACTCCGGATCGGTGCCCAGCTCCCGGTCCGAGGAGGGGGCGTTGAGCAGCTCGAGGACCTTCTCGCTGGTCAGCTCGTCGGGCGCGATCTCCTCGGGGATGCTCACCCGGGCGCCGTCCTCACCGCCGGCCTGCAGGTAGGGGCCGTACCGGCCGACCCGCACGACGACCGGGTCGCCGTTGGGCGCCACCGCCCGCAGCGGGATGGAGTTGACGCCGCGGGCGTCGATCTCCTCCAGCCGCTGACCGATGACGGACTTCAGCCCACCGGAGGCGCCGATGCCGCCGGCGTGCTGGCCCTCGCCCCCGAAGTAGAACTCGGTGAGCCAGTCGACCCGGCCGAGCTGACCGGCGGCGATCTCGTCGAGCTCCTCCTCCAGCAGGGCGGTGAAGTCGTAGTCGACGAGCTGGCCGAAGTGCTGCTCGAGCAGGTTGACCACCGCGAAGGCGATGAAGGTCGGCACCAACGCCGAGCCCTTCTTCCACACGTACCCGCGGTCCTGGATGGTCTGCATGATCGACGCGTAGGTCGAGGGCCGGCCGATCCGCAGCTCCTGCAGGCGGGCGGTGAGGCTCGGCTCGGTGTAGCGCGCCGGCGGGCTGGTGGTGTGCCCCTTGGGGTCCAGCTCGCGGGTGTCCAGCTGCTGACCGCGCTCGACCCGGGGCAGCCGGCGCTCGCTGTCGTCGGCCTCGTCGTCGTTGCCGGACCCCTCGTCCTTGCCCTCGACGTAGGCCCGCAGGAACCCCGGGAAGGTGATCGTGCGGCCCGACGCGGTGAACTCGACGGCCTCACCGGTGCTGGAGCTGCCGGCGAGCCGGATGCTCAGCGTCTTGCCCACGGCGTTGGCCATCTGGGAGGCGACGGTGCGCTGCCAGATGAGCTCGTAGAGCCGGAACTCGTCGCGGGCCAGCTGCCCGGCCAGCTGGCCGGGCGTGCGGAAGGAGTCACCGGCGGGACGGATGGCCTCGTGCGCCTCCTGGGCGCCCTTGTCCTTCGTCGCATAGCGGCGCGGCTCGGCCGGCACGTAGGCGTCGCCGTACAGCTCGGCGGCCTGCCGGCGGGCGGCGCTGATCGCCTCGCTGGACAGGTTGGTCGAGTCGGTCCGCATGTAGGTGATGTGGCCGTTCTCGTACAGCCGCTGGGCCACCCGCATCACCTGGGCCGACGACCAGCCGAACTTGCGGCCGGCCTCCATCTGCAGGCTGGAGGTGATGAAGGGGGCGTAGGGCTTGCGGGTGTAGTCCCGCTCGTCGACCCGGCTGACCGTGACCGCGCGACCCTCCAGCCGGGCTGCCAGGCCGCGGGCGCCGGCCTCGTCGAGGTGGACGACGTTGCTGGTCACCGAGCCGGTGTCGGCGTCGAAGTCCTTGCCGGTGGCGACCCGGCTGTCGTCCACGGTCACCAGCCGCGCCCGCAGGGTCGTCGGCTCACCGGCGTCGGCGCCGGCGCGCTGCTGGGCGACCTCGAACAGGCCGTCGAGGCTCCAGTAGTCCGCGGCGGTGAACCGCATCCGGGCCCGCTCGCGCTCCACCACGATCCGGGTGGCGACCGACTGCACGCGGCCGGCCGACAGCTTGGGGAGCACCTTCTTCCACAGCACCGGGGAGACCTCGTAGCCGTAGAGCCGGTCGAGGATGCGGCGGGTCTCCTGGGCGTCGACCAGCGCGGTGTCCAGCTCGCGCGGGTTCGCCACGGCGCGGGCGATCGCCTCGCGGGTGATCTCGTGGAACACCATCCGGCGGACGGGCACGGTGGGCTTGAGCGTGTCGATCAGGTGCCAGGCGATGGCCTCGCCCTCGCGGTCCTCATCGGTGGCGAGGTAGATCTCGCTCGCTTCCTTGACCAGCTGCTTCAGCCGGGTCACCTGCTGCCTGCGGTCGGGGCTGACCACGTAGAGCGGGGCGAAGCCGTTGTCGACGTCGACGCCCAGCCGGGCCCAGGACTCGCCCTTGTGCGCAGCCGGCACGTCGGCGGCGTTGCGCGGCAGGTCGCGGATGTGCCCGACGCTGGCCTCGACGACGTAGTCGCTGCCGAGGTAGCCCGCGATCTTGTTCGCCTTGGTCGGCGACTCCACGATGACCAGCGGCTTGCCTCCGGCCGCGGCGGCACGCTTGCGCGGCGCGCGGTCGCCGGTGCTGGGGGCTGACTTCGTGGTCTTGGTGGGCGGCACGGTGCTCCTGTCGGGGGGTGCTGGTGCAGGCGCCGGGGAGGACCCGGTCGCGCACGGGGCAGAACGGGCTGTACCCGCTCGGCGACGCCACGGTAGGCCACCGCGCGACCGGGAGGCCGATCGGTGAACCGGAACGCGCCCGCCGTCCCACCTCCAACGGATGACGGCGGTCACTGTTCCCTGCGCCGATCTGCAGGTCAGCGCGGCTTCCGAGGGCCGGCGACGACCTCGCCGATCGCGGCCAGCGTCGGGCGGTCGCGGTCGTAGTACTGGGTGTGTCCCTGGGTCGGCTCGGTGGGCAGGGGGACGTCTCCGAACCCGGAGTCGTACGGACCGGCGCCGTACCAGCCGGACCAGGAGATCGGGTCGGCCGCCGACCAGGCGCCGTGGACCTCCTCCGCCTCCAGTCCCTCCGCCCCGCCGGTGCTCGTGCCGGGACTGCCGAGCAGGACGACGGCGTCCGCGGCCAGGCGGCCGGGTGCGCGCGCGGCCCGCCCGGTGACGACTGTCCCGTAGCTGTGCGCCACCACAGTGGTCCGTGGCGCGGGGACCGCCGCCGGGGCGGCTCGGCTGGCGGCCAGCCCGTCCAGCGCGCGGTCCAGGTCGCGGCCTCCGCGCTGTGAGGCCCGCACGGAGACGGAGTCGTACCACCGGGGCGTCCGGTAGCCCAGCCAGGCGACCGTGGCCACGGCCAGGCCCGGGGCGGCCGTCGCCGCGGCCACCGCGACGTCCCGGGCGTCCCCGACCAGCTCGGCCAGGTCGTCGACGGGCGTGGTGTTGATCCCCGGGACGAGCACGCCCACGGCCGCGACGGTGTCCAGGTCGCCGACGGACAGCGCCACCAGGCCGGTCGCTGGGTCGAACTGCAGGAGCTGGGCCTCGGCGCCACCGGCCGCCACCGCGGCGAGGGCCCGCCGCACCGCGTCGGCCGTGTCGTGGCCGGCCGAGCCCGGCGGGAGGTGGGTCAGCGCCGCCGCCAGGTTGGCCCGGTTCGCCTGGTCCCGCGCCCAGGCCGGCAGTCCGTCCAGGGCACCGACGACACCTGGCTGCCCGTCGATCGCCAGCAGCTGCCCGGCCGCCGTTAGGCCCGCCCACCAGGCCGCCGCGTCCTGGGGGCCGGCCGCGGCCGGCACCTGCGGTGTCCGCACCGGCAGCAACCGGCCGACCAGGTCGGCGAAGCGGTCCGGCACCGGGACGGCGACCCCACCGAGCCGCGCCAGGGGCTCCCGGGCGGCCCGGGCACACGCCGCCGCCCGGGCCGCCGCGAGACCGGCCTCCTCGGCCCGGGCCTCGGCGAGCACTGCGGCGCTCCGGGCGGACTCGACGTCGGCCAGCTGGTCCGGCGCCGTCGCCGGCGAGGGTGGCACGGGCACCCCGACCGCGCGGCCGGCACCGTCCAGGCCGACCCCAGCGGCAGACGCGATCGCCAGGGCCTCGGCGGCGAGCTCCTGCGCCTGGTCCGCAGCGGCGCTCAACCCGGTCAGGTCGGCCAGCGAGGCCGCCAGCGCCCCACCGACGCCCGAGGCGACCGTGGACAGCTCGACGAGGGCGGCGGCGGCCGCGCTCGCCGCCGGCCCGGACCAGGACCCCGCGTCCCCGAGCTCACGGCCCAGCCGGTCCAGCCGTCCCCGCCAGGGCGCCAACCGGTCGACCAGGACGCCGAGGGTGACCACCGCTCCCCGCAGCTGAGGGACGTCCCAGCCGGCGAGGTCGACCGTCGTCGTCACTGCGGCACCGGGACCCGGCCACCGCCGAGCTGCCCGGCGACGCCGCCGTCGACGGCCCGGTAGGACTCCAGCGCCGCCGCCAGGGTGGCGGCGACGGCCAGGGTGCGCGCCGCGAGCGTGGTGACCAGGTCGGCCCACGCCGCACCGGTCGCCGCCGCCGGGAGGCACGTGTGTCCGATCTGATCGACGTCCAGCTCGACGCGCTCGGGGAGCTGCTGGGCGAGCTCGCCGCGCTCGGTGTCGAGCTGGAGGAGGAGGAGCGGCTGTGCGCCTCCGCG
>NZ_JAAKGN010000018.1:0-47548 GCF_011039295.1 Modestobacter sp. KNN46-3
CTGGGGCGTGGTCGAGGGGCGCCCCGGTGCCCGGCCGGTGGCCCTGGGGGTCGGCGTCGTCCGCACCTCGCCCGACCTCGACCTGGAACTGCGTCTGCTGGAGGTGCACACCGCCGTGACCGCGCTGCTCCGTGAGCACCGGCCGACCGCGGTCGCGATCGAGCGGGTGTTCACCCAGAACAACAAGGGGACGGCGACCGGCACCGCGCAGGCGGCGGGTGTCGCCGCGCTGGCCGCGGCGCAGGCCGACGTGCCGGTCGCCTGGCACACCCCCAGCGAGGTCAAGGCCGCCATCTCCGGCAACGGCCGGGCGGACAAGGACCAGGTCACCCTGATGGTCACCCGCGTCCTGGGGCTCGCCACCGCGCCCAAGCCCGCCGACGCCGCCGATGCCCTTGCCTTGGCCGTCTGCCACGTGTGGCGCGGGCCGGCGCAGCAGCGACTGCGGGTCGCGGCCCTGGCCGGCGGCATCGGTGCGCCGGCCCGCCCGGCGACCCTGCCCCGCTGGACGGGGGTGTCCGCGCGATGATCGCCTCGGTGAACGGCCGGGTCGCCGCGGTCTCGCCCGACGGCGCCGTCGTCGAGGTCGGCGGCGTGGGCCTGTCGGTGCAGTGCACCCCCGGCACGATCGCCCGGCTGGCGGTGGGGGAGCAGGCCCGGCTGTCGACCAGCCTGGTGGTCCGCGAGGACTCGTTGACCCTCTACGGCTTCGCCGACGACGACGAGCGGCAGCTGTTCGAACTGCTCCAGACCGCCAACGGCGTGGGCCCACGGCTCGCCCAGGCGGTGCTGGCGATCCACCCGCCCCGCGAGGTGCGCCGCGCGGTGTCCATGGGCGACCTCAAGGCGCTGATGCAGGTGCCCGGGATCGGCAAGAAGGGCGCCGAGCGGCTGGTGCTGGAGCTCCGCGACCGGCTGGGCACGACGGCCTCGGACACCTCGCTGGACGGCCCGCCGGCGGCCGGTCTCGGCGCGGTCACCCCGGTGGCCCCGTGGCGCGACCAGCTCACCGCCGCCCTGGTCGGACTGGGCTGGACGAGCCGGGAGGCGGAGACCGCGCTCACCGCCCTCGAACCGGTGGCCGAGGAGCAGCAGCTGGCCGGCGGCGTCCAGGTCGCGGTCCTCCTCCGCCAGGCGCTGCAAATCCTGGGGCGGTCGTGAGCAGCCCGTTCGACCGGGGGCTGTCCGCCGCCGACGCCGGGCCGGGGCGGTTCCCCGACGACCCCGTCGACCCCCGGGCCGGCGACGAGGAGCGGGTCGTCGAGACCGCGCTGCGCCCGCACTCGCTGGCCGACTTCATCGGCCAGCCGAAGGTCGCCCGCCAGCTGGACCTCGTGCTCGAGGGCGCGAAGCGCCGTGGCCGGCCACCGGACCACGTGCTGCTCTCCGGCCCGCCCGGGCTGGGCAAGACCAGCCTGGCTCTGATCATCGGCTCCGAGCTCGGCACCGCGGTGAAGATCACCAGCGGGCCGGCGATCGAACGCTCCGGCGACCTGGCCGCGATGCTCTCCAACCTCGGCCCCGGTGACGTGCTGTTCATCGACGAGATCCACCGCATCGCCCGGCCGGCCGAGGAACTGCTCTACATGGCGATGGAGGACTTCCGGGTCGACGTCGTCGTCGGCAAGGGGCCGGGCGCCACGGCCATCCCGCTGGAGATCCACCCGTTCACCCTGGTCGGCGCCACCACCCGGGCCGGGCTGCTCACCGGACCGCTGCGCGACCGGTTCGGCTTCGTCGGGCAGATGGAGTTCTACGAGGTCGCCGACCTGCAGCGGGTGCTGGCCCGCAGCGCCGACCTGCTCGGGGTGGAGCTGTCCGCGGAGGGGTCGCTGGAGATCGCCGGGCGGTCCCGCGGCACCCCGCGGATCGCCAACCGGTTGCTGCGCCGGGTGCGCGACTACGCCGAGGTGCGTGCCGACGGGCGGGTCACGCTGGAGGTGGCCCGGGCCGCGCTGGCGCTCTACGACGTCGACGACCTGGGCCTGGACCGGCTGGACCGCTCGGTGCTCGACGCGCTGGTGACCAAGTTCGGCGGCGGCCCGGTCGGGGTGGCCACCCTCGCGGTCGCCGTGGGGGAGGAGCCGCACACCGTCGAGGAGGTCTGCGAGCCCTTCCTGGTGCGCGCCGGGCTGCTCGCGCGCACGCCCCGCGGCCGGGTCGCCACGGAGGCGGCCTTCCGGCACCTGGGCCACCCGGTGCCCCGCGGTGGCGTCTCGCTCGGGGGGGGCGCAGCCGACCCGCCGTCGGACGGGGCGTCGTCACAGACCCTGTTCGACGCCTAGACTCCTCCGCGCTGGCGCGCAACCCGGCTGCGGCCGGGGCGCCCCGCCCCGGAGCCACTCCCTGCGCAGGTGGGCGTGCGCCGGCGCCGATGTACCCGAGCGGCCCGATCCCGGGCCGCACCCACCGCGCGACTCGCTGCGGTAGAGAGGCTCACCCGTCGTGGAACAGTTCTTCCCGTTGATCCTGCTCGTCCTGGCCTTCGGCCTGCTGATCGTGCTGCCCGCCCGGCAGCGCAAGAAGATGCAGGCGAACGCGCAGGCGCTGCAGGCCTCGCTGACCGTGGGCACCCCGGTCATGCTGACCAGCGGCATCCACGGCACGGTCGCCTCGCTCGGCGAGGGCACCGTCGGCCTGGAGATCGCCCCGGGGGTCGTCATCACCGTGGCCCGCCCGGCGGTCATGGAGGTCCGCCAGCCGGCGTCCGGCGCCGCCCCGCCCGAGGGGGCGACCGGCACCATCGACGGCGACGGCGACCCCACCGACCGCACCCGCTGAGCCGGGTCGACGCATGGCCGCCCGCCAGCTCCCCGCCCGCCGCTACTTCGCGGCGTTCCTCGCGATCGTCGCGGGGCTGTACGCCCTGGTCTTCCTGACCGGCGACCAGCGCACCCCCCAGCTCGGACTCGACCTGCAGGGCGGGACGACGGTGACCCTCGCCGCCCGCACGCCGGACGGCCAGGCCCCGGACCAGGAGGACCTCGAGCTCGCCCGCCAGATCATCGAGCAGCGGGTCAACGGCCTGGGCGTGGCCGAGGCCGAGGTCGTCACCGAGGGCGAGAGCAACATCGTCATCTCGGTGCCGGGCGACGACGGCGAGCGGGCCCGCGAGCTGGGCGCCACCGCGCAGCTGCGCTTCCGGCCGGTCCTCGGCGGTCCGGAGCCGGCAGCCGCGGCCGACCCGGAGGCGACCGACCCGGCGGCCACCGACCCGGCGGCGACTGACCCCGAGGCGACCGACCCGGCGGCGACGGACCCGGCGGCCGACCCGGCCGCCACGGACCCCGCCGCCACAGAGCCGGCCGTCGCCGACCCGGACGCACCGGCCGTCACCCAGGAGGAGGCGATCGCCGAGTACGCGACGCTCACCTGCGACACCACGACCACCGAGGTCGACCAGCCCGACTCCTTCATCGCTGCCTGTTCCGACGACGGGGCCGCGAAGTTCCTGCTCGGGCCGGCCGTCATCGAGGGCACCGACGTCGCCGACGCCACGTCCGGCACCGACGTCGCCACCGGCGAGTGGGTCGTCAACCTGGACTTCACGTCGGCGGGCTCCGCCGCGTGGGCGGAGTACACGACCGCCAACGTCGGCAACAACGTGGCGATCACGCTGGACGGACGGGTCGTCTCGGCGCCGACGATCAACTCGGCCATCGCAGGGGGCACCACCCAGATCACCGGCAGCTTCGACCAGGCGGCCGCCACCGAGCTGGCCAACCAGCTGCGGTACGGCGCCCTGCCGCTGACGTTCAGCGAGGCGACGGCGCAGTCCATCACCACCGAGCTGGGCAGCGAGCAACTGCGGGCCGGGCTCATCGCCGGTGCGATCGGCGTCGCGCTGGTGTTCGTCTACGCGCTGCTCTACTACCGACTGCTCGGCCTGGTCATGATCGCCAGCCTGGTGCTGTCGGCCGTCGTGATCTACGCCTGTCTGGTGCTGCTCAGCCGGGAGATCGGCTTGGCGCTGAGCCTCGCCGGGATCGCCGGGTTCATCGTGTCCATCGGCATCACCGCCGACTCGTTCGTCGTCTACTTCGAACGGCTCAAGGACGAGGTGCGCGAGGGGCGCAGCCTGCGCAGTGCCACGCCACGTGCCTGGGTGCGGGCCCGCCGGACGATCCTGTCCGCCGACGCGGTGAGCTTCCTCGCCGCCGCCATCCTCTACTGGCTGGCCATCGGCGACGTGAAGGGCTTCGCGTTCACCCTCGGCCTGTCCACGGTGCTCGACCTGATCGTCGTCTTCCTCTTCACCCATCCGCTCATGGCGGTGCTCAGCCGGGTCAAGGGCTTCGGGAGCAACCGCTTCTCCGGGCTCGGCCAGGTCGACCACAGCCGGCGCCCCGCCGGGCCGCCGCTGGGCGACCGCGAGCTGGTCGGCGCCGCCACCGGCAGCAGCACGAACGGGAGCAACCGATGACCCCCCGCGACCGGGCCGGTGCCGACGGCGCCGTCCCCGACGGTCTCACCCCCGAGGAGGCGCCGATGCCGGCGCACACGGGCGCGACCGCCGCCGGCGTCCCGGCGCAGAGCGCCGACGAGGCGCCGGCCGTCCCGGCCGACGAGCGGGTGGCCGTCCCGGCCGACGAGCGGGTGGACGCGACGGCGGACGAGGAGGTCGACGACGCCGAGGTGCGCGACGAGGCGGCCGGGGACAGCACCGGTGACCAGGCGCTCGCCGACGCCGGGCTCCCGGCCGAGGGGACGACCCCGGTCGCTGCCCCGGGACGGCCGCGGGCGTCGCTGGCCCACCGCCTCTACAACGGCGAGGCCGGCCTGGACGTCGTCGGCCGGCGGCGCTTCTGGTTCCGGGTCACCGCCGTCGTGATGCTGCTGTGCGTCGCGGCGATGGTCTTCCGCGGGTTCAACTTCGGCATCGAGTTCGCCGGCGGCAACAGCGTGCGGGTCGCGGCCACCAGTGCCGAGCTCAGCGAGGTGCGGCAGGCCGCCGAGGACGCCGGGGCCCAGGTCGCCAGCGCCCAGGTGGTCGGCGGTGACTCCGTGCTGCTGCGCACCAGCGCTCTGGACGACGAGACCGAGACCGCCGTCGTGGCCGCGGTCGCCGACGCCGCCGGCGTCGACCAGTCCCAGGTCAGCCAGCAGTCGGTGAGCGCGGACTGGGGCGGCGACGTCACCAACCAGGCGCTCATCGCCCTCGCCGTCTTCCTGGTCGCGGTGGTCGCCTTCCTCGCCGTGCGGTTCCGGCCGACGATGGCGATCGCTGCGATCGTCGCGCTGCTGCACGACATCGTCGTGACCGCCGGCATCTACGCGCTGGTCGGGTTCGAGGTCTCGCCGTCGACGGTCATCGGGTTGCTCACCATCCTGGGCTTCTCGCTGTACGACACCGTCGTGGTGTTCGACAAGGTCGACGAGAACACCAAGGACCTGGAGAAGAACGCCCGGTCGACCTACGGAGAGGCCGCGAACCTGGCGGTCAACCAGACGCTGATGCGCTCGATCAACACCTCGGTCATCGCGTTGCTGCCGGTGGCCGGGCTGCTGTTCGTCGGTGCCGGGCTGCTCGGGGCGGGCACGCTGAAGGACCTCGCCCTGGTGCTCTTCGTCGGCCTGGCGGCCGGCACCTACAGCTCGATCTTCCTGGCCACCCCGGTGCTCGCCGAGCTCGAGGAGCGGCGGCCCGAGCAGCAGGCGCTGCGCCGGCGGGTGCTGGCCCGCCGGTCGGCCGAGGCCCGTCAGGGCGGCGCCCGGGTCGATGCCCCCGTGGCGACGGCCCGGCGGGGGAGCGGGGCCACCCGTCGGTCCGCGGTGGCGCTCGCCGAGCGGGACGAGGCCCTGCCCGAACAGCCGACGGCGGACGTGCCGATCGAGTCGCCGGCCTCGGTGCGGCCCGGCGTCCGGGGCGGGACGACCACGCCCCGGCCCGGTCAGCGGCCGACCCGGCCGGGACAGCGTCCGGCCGGTCGGAAGCGGCGATGAGCACCCTCCGGGACGGCGAGCTGCCGATCGACGAGCTGATCGCCACCTTCTCGGTGGACGTGCCCGACTTCCCCGAGCCCGGGGTGCTGTTCCGCGACCTGACACCGGTCTTCGCCGATGCCGGGGCGTTCCGGCGGGTCGTCGACGCGCTCACCGAGCCCGCCGACGTCGACCCACGGGCGGCTGCGCTGGGCGGGGCCGACGGCGGGCCGGGCTTCGACGTCGTCGCCGGCATCGAGGCGCGCGGGTTCCTGCTCGCGGCCGCCGTCGCCCTGGACGCCGGGACCGGCGTCCTCCCGGTGCGCAAGGCCGGCAAGCTGCCCCGCGAGGTCGTCACCGCGGACTACGCGCTGGAGTACGGGTCGGCGACCCTGGAGCTGCACACCGACTCGATCAGGCCCGGTCAGCGGGTGCTGCTCGTCGACGACGTGCTGGCCACCGGGGGCACGCTGCAGGCCGCGATCGCCCTGGTGGAACAGCTCGGCGGAGTGGTGACCGCGGTCGCCGTGGTCGTCGAGCTCTTGGCGCTCGGCGGGCGGGAGCGCATCGCGCCGCACCCGGTGCACGCGCTCTGGCGGGTCTGAGCCCGACGGCCCCCACCCCGGGTGAGCGCAGGGCGCGAGACCCGGCGGCGCGCGGCTAGCATGGGAAGGGTCCACCTCCTCAACAGTGCAGGAGCACCCGTGGCCTCTGACGTCGTCGCACCGCAGACGTCCGGCGCGCCCGCCGTCGAGGAGGCGCCGCCACGGGTGGCGCTGCCCGAGCGGCCCGCGGTCCGTCGTCCCGACGACGTGGCCCCCGAGCCGGGCGGGGAGGCCGATACCGCGCCCCGTCGCCGGGTCCGCGACCGGCTGGCCCGGCGGATCGTCGCCGGACAGCGCTCCACCGGCATCCGCCCGGTGCTCGAGCCGCTGTCGGTGCTGCACCGGCAGAGCCACCCGAAGGCCGACCTCGCCCTGCTGCAGCGGGCCTACGACGTCGCCGAGGAGGCGCACGCCGAGCAGAAGCGCAAGAGCGGTGACCCCTACATCACCCATCCGCTCGCCGTCGCCACCGTGCTGGCCGGGCTGGGGATGGACACGACGACGCTGGTCGCCGCGCTGCTGCACGACACGGTCGAGGACACCGGCACCACGCTGGAGTCGATCACCGCCGACTTCGGTCCCCAGGTGGCGCACCTGGTCGACGGCGTCACCAAGATCGACAAGGTCAAGTTCGGCGACGGTGCCCAGGCCGAGACGATCCGCAAGATGATCGTCGCGATGTCCCGCGACCCGCGGGTGCTGGTCATCAAGCTCGCCGACCGGCTGCACAACATGCGCACGCTGCGCTTCCTCCCGCCGGAGAAGCAGGAGAAGAAGGCGCGCGAGACGCTGGAGATCCTCGCCCCGCTGGCCCACCGGCTGGGCATGAACACCATCAAGTGGGAGCTCGAGGACCTCGCGTTCGCCACGCTGTACCCCAAGCGGTACGACGAGATCGTGCGGCTGGTGGCCGAGCGTGCGCCGTCCCGGGACACCTACCTGGCCGAGGTCACCTCGGCGGTCACCGAGCAGCTGAAGGCGGCCAAGATCGAGGCCGCCGTCACCGGCCGGCCCAAGCACTACTACTCGATCTACCAGAAGATGATCGTCCGCGGCCGGGACTTCACCGACATCTGGGACCTGGTCGGCATCCGGATCCTGGTCGAGTCCGTCCGCGACGTGTACGCGGCGCTGGGCATCATGCACGCGCACTGGCAACCGGTACCCGGCCGGTTCAAGGACTTCGTGGCGATGCCGAAGTTCAACATGTACCAGTCGCTGCACACGACGGTGATCGGTCCGCAGGGCAAGCCGGTCGAGCTGCAGATCCGCACGCACGACATGCACCGCACCGCGGAGTACGGGATCGCAGCGCACTGGAAGTACAAGGAGAAGGCCAAGGCCGCCGGCGGCAAGGCCGACCTCACCCCGGCCCCGGGCGCGCCGGGCGACGACATGCTGTGGCTCCGCCAGCTGCTCGACTGGCAGCGCGAGGCGCAGGAGCCCGGCGAGTTCCTGGAGACACTGCGCTACGACCTCGGTCCGCAGGAGGTCTTCGTCTTCACGCCCAAGGGCGACGTGATCAGCCTGCCGGGGGAGTCGACGCCGGTCGACTTCGCCTACGCGGTGCACACCGAGGTCGGTCACCGGTGCATCGGCGCCCGGGTCAACGGCAACCTGGTCTCCCTGGACAGCCGGCTGTCCAACGGCGACGTCGTGGAGGTCTTCACCTCCCGCTCGCCGAGCGCCGCCCCCTCCCAGGACTGGCTCTCCTTCGTCGGCAGCTCCCGGGCCCGCACCAAGATCCGCCAGTGGTTCACCAAGGAGCGTCGCGAGGACGCCGTCGAGGCCGGCAAGGACGCGCTGACCAAGGCGATGCGCAAGGCTGGCCTGCCGCTGCAGCGCCTGCTGGGTGGGGAGTCGCTGGCCACCCTCGCCGCCGACCTGCACTACCCCGACGTCAGCGCGCTGTACGCGGCGGTGGGGGAGAACCAGGTCTCCGCGCACTCGCTCGTCGAGAAGCTGCTCACCGCGCTCGGCGGCTCCGAGGGCGCGGCCGAGGACATCGCCGAGACCGCGATCCCGACCAAGCGCACCGTCGCCCGCACCGCCAGCGGTGACCCGGGGATCGTCGTGCACGGCATGACCGACGTGTGGGCCAAGCTCGCCAAGTGCTGCACCCCGGTGCCCGGCGACGACATCCTGGGCTTCGTGACCCGCGGTGGCGGGGTGAGCGTGCACCGCACCGACTGCACCAACGCCGCGGACCTGCAGGCCAAGCCCGAGCGGCTGGTCGAGGTCGACTGGGCCTCCCAGCCCGGGGCGGTGTTCCTGGTCGCGATCCAGGTCGAGGCGCTGGACCGGCACCGGCTGCTCTCCGACGTCACCCGGGCGCTGGCCGACGAGCGGGTCAACATCCTGTCCGCGTCGGTGCAGACCAGCCGGGACCGGGTGGCGATCAGCCGGTTCACCTTCGAGCTGGCCGACCCGGCGCACCTGGGTGCGGTGCTGCAGACGGTGCGCAACGTCGACGGCGTCTTCGACGTGGAGCGCGTCACCGCCTGACGAAGGACCCGCTGCCTCACGCCTCCGTCAGCAGCGGGTGGCGACGACCGCGTACAGCGGGTCGCCGACGCCTGGTGCGGTCCGCAGCTCGACGGTGGGCTCGGTGAAGGCTCCGCTGCGGCGCACCAGTTCGGAGATGACGGCGCCGTGCTGCTCGTCGTCGCTGGCCAGCCACCCGCGGACGGCCTTGGTGGGGAAGCACCGGTTGGAGAAGGTCACCGCCAGCACCCCGCCCGGACGCAGCACCCGGCCCATCTCGGCCAGCACCTCGACCGGCCGGGTGAGGTAGTCGATCGACACGCAGCACACCGCCGCGTCGACGTCGTCGTCGGGCAGCGGGACGGTCGGGTCGGCGTTCAGGTCGTGCACCAGGCGCGTGGAGGCCGCGGGGTTCGCCGCGAGCTCGTCGGCGTTCATGCCCAGCACGACCAGGTCGGCCGGCGGGGTGCGGAAGTGCGACACCCAGGAGGACATCAGGTCCAGCACGCGGGACGGCCGGGGCGCCGACCCGTCGATGCCCAGCTCGGCGTAGAGGTCCCCGACCGCGGCGATCGCCGCCTCGTCGATGTGGGTGACCAGCCTGGGCCGGTCGTAGAAGCGCGCGTCCGGGCCCTCGTCGTTCCGGTCGAAGAAGCCCGGGGGGAAGCCCGCGTACGGGTCGGCGTCCATCGCCCCAGTGTGTGGCCGCGGACGCAGGAGGGCCCGGCCTCCAGGTGGAGACCGGGCACTCCTGCCGCGTGCGCTACTGCTGGACGGTGGCCGACTCGATCGTCACCGGCTGCGCCGGTGCACCGTCGGTGGCGCCGCCCTCGATGCCGGCGGCCGCGATCGCGTCCAGCGTCGCCAGCCCGGCCTCGTCGATGGTGCCGACGACGGTGTAGTCCGGCTGCAGCTGGCTGTCGGCGTAGACCAGGAAGAACTGGCTGGCGTCGGTGCCCTGCCCGGCGTTGGCCATCGCGAGCGTGCCGCGCGGGTAGGTCTCCGCGCCGGTCACCTGGGTCGGGAAGTCGTAGGTCGGGCCGCCGGTGCCGGTGCCGCTGGGGTCACCGCACTGCAGCACGCTCAGCCCGCCGCTGGTCAACCGGTGGCAGGGCGTCCCCTCGAAGAAGCCCTCCTGCGCCAGGTAGACCATGCTCGCCGCGGCACAGGGCGCGTTCTCCTGGTCCAAGGTCAGCCCGATGTCGCCGGCGGAGGTGGCCAGCGTCAGGCCCGTGGTGCCGGTCGTCGGCACCTCGGCCGGCGGGACGCCGACGTCGGTGAGGGTGTCGCTGCCGGAGGTGTCCGGGATGAAGTCGCAGGTCCCGTCGCTGCCGTCGACCACCGGGGCAGCGGTGGTCTCGGGGGCGGCGGCGGTCTCGGGCTCCTCGTCGTCGCGCAGGCCGGTGATGAGGAAGAGCGCGGCGACCACGGCGACGACGGCGAGGACGGTCACCCCGATCAGCGTGTTGCGCCGGCGCTTCTGGGCGAGCTCCTCGCGCCGCTCGAGCTGGCGCTGCAGCCGTCGCTGCGCAGCTTCACGACGCTGCTTGTTGGTCGGCACTCTTCTCGGCTCCTCGGGCTCTGTGCTGCGCCGGGGGCGGCCGCGACCGGGGCCGCGCGCCCACACCACGGCGTGTGTCGAGTGCGGAGTGTAGGGGGGTTCCCTGTCCGGACCCTGGCAGCGCCAGCTGGGCGGATGTCGCCCGCGTAACCTGCACGGGTGCTCATCCGCTCCTTCCCCGCCGGCGCGTTCGGCACCAACTGCTACGCCGTCGCCCCCGGGGCCGGGCAGGAGTGCATCGTCGTCGACCCGGGGATGGACGCGGTCGAACCGCTGGCCCGGATGCTGGCCGACGACGGGCTCAAGCCGGTCGCGGTCGTGCTCACCCACGGCCACCTCGACCACACCTTCTCCGTGCTGCCGGTCTGCTCCGGCTACGACATCCCCGCCTACCTGCACCCCGAGGACACCGGCATGCTGTCGGACCCGGCGCGCTGGCACGGTCCGCAGCTCGCCCCGTTGATCACCGGCGTGCAGCTCCCGGACCCCGCCGACGTCCTGCCGCTGGCCGACGGGGCGACGATCTCGCTGGCCGGGGTCGACCTGACCGTGCGGCACGCGCCGGGCCACACCCGCGGCTCGGTGGTCTTCTCCCTCGACCTGGGAGAGGCCCCCGGCCTCCTCGCCGGTGACGTGCTGTTCGCCGGTTCGGTGGGCCGGGTCGACCTCCCCGGCGGGTCCTGGGAGGACATGCTCGGCTCGCTGCGCGACGTCGTCCTGCCGCTGGACGACGAGACCGTCGTCCTCCCCGGGCACGGGCCGGCCACCACGATCGGGCGCGAGCGCGCCACCAACCCGTACCTCGCGGAAGCCGCGAGTGCACCGAAGGGACGAGGTCTCTGATGAGCGAGCCCATGCGGGCTCCCAAGGGCACGTTCGACACGTTGCCCCCCGACTCGGCGCAGTTCCTCGCCGTCCGCGACACCCTGACCGCGCCGCTGCGCCGGGCGGGCTACGGCTACATCGAGACGCCGACGTTCGAGGACACCGCCGTCTTCTCCCGCGGGGTGGGGGAGTCCACCGACGTCGTCTCCAAGGAGATGTACACGTTCACCGACCGCGGTGGCCGGTCGCTGACGCTGCGGCCCGAGCTCACCGCCGGGCTGATGCGGTCGTTCATCGAGCACCGGCTCTACGCCGGCGCCCTGCCGGTGAAACTGTGGGCGGTCGGGTCGGCGTTCCGCTACGAGCGCCCCCAGGCCGGCCGCTACCGGCACTTCACCCAGGTCGACTGCGAGGCCCTCGGGGTCGACGACCCGGCGCTGGACGCCGAGGTCGTGGCGCTGGCCGTGCAGGGGTTCCGGGACCTGGGCCTGCGCGACTTCGAGCTGCAGCTGACCTCACTGGGTGACGCCACCTGCCGCCCGCAGTACCGCGAGCTGCTGGTCGACTTCCTCGCGAAGCTGGACCTGGACTCCGACACCCGGCGCCGGGCGGAGATCAACCCGCTGCGGGTGCTCGACGACAAGCGCCCTGAGGTGCAGGCCCAGCTGGACGACGCCCCGCTGATGGTCGACCACCTCTCCGACTCCACCAAGGCGCACTACGACGCCGTCCGCGAGCACCTCACCGACCTCGGTGTGGCTTGGACCGAGGCCCCGCGGCTGGTGCGCGGGCTGGACTACTACACGAAGACGACGTTCGAGCTGGTCCACTCCGGTCTCGGCTCGCAGTCGGCGATCGGCGGTGGCGGCCGCTACGACGGGCTGTCGGCGTCCCTCGGCGGGCCGGACCTCTCCGGCATCGGCTACGCCGTCGGGGTGGACCGCACGCTGCTGGCGGTGCAGGCCGAGGGGCTGGACATCGCCACGTCGGCCGGCGTGCAGGCGTTCGTCGTCCCGCTGGGCGCGGAGGCCAAGCGGCTCGCCGTGAAGCTGGTCGGTCAGCTGCGGGAGGCCGGGGTCTCCGCCGACACCGTCTACGGGGACCGCGGGCTCAAGGGCGCGATGAAGGCCGCCGACCGGTCGGGTGCCTCGCACGCGGTGGTGCTCGGCGACCGGGACCTCGCCGAGGGCGTCGCGCAGCTGCGCGACCTGCGATCGCACGAGCAGGTCGCCGTCCCCCTGGGCGAGCTGTTCGAGCGGGTGCGTGCGACGGTGGGTGCGTGACAGTCACCGACGGCATCGCCGAGTCCGCCAACACCCCGCTCGAGACCCGCCCCCTGGGCCGGACCGGCGCCGACGTCTCCGTCGTCGGCCTCGGCACCTGGCAGCTGGGCGGTGACTGGGGGAACGTGTCCGAGGACGACGCCGCCGCGGTCCTCGACGCCGCGCTGGACGCCGGCGTCACCCTGCTGGACACCGCCGACGTCTACGGCGACGGCCGCTCCGAGGAGCGCATCCGCAAGGCGCTGGCCGCCCGCGGCGAGCGCCCCTTCGTGGCCACCAAGGCCGGCCGTCGCGCCGCCCCGTTCGCCGCCGAGACCTACACCCCGGAGAACCTGCGGGCCTGGATCGACCGGAGCCGGCGCAACCTCGGCGTCGACACCCTGGACCTGGTGCAGCTGCACTGCCCGCCCCCGGCCGTCTACTCCGACGAGCGGGTCTACGAGACCCTCGACGCGCTGGTCGCGGAGCAGGCGATCGCGGCCTACGGCGTCTCGGTCGAGACCGTCGCCGAGGGCCTGACCGCACTGCAGCACCCGGGCGTGCAGTCGATCCAGGTCATCCTCAACGTCTTCCGGCGCAAGCCGCTGGAGCAGCTGCTGCCCGCCGCCCAGCGCGCCGAGGTCGGCATCCTCGCCCGGGTGCCGCTGGCCAGCGGTCTGCTGTCGGGCAAGTACTCCACCGACACCACCTTCGCCGCCGACGACCACCGGAACTTCAACCGCAACGGTGAGGCCTTCGACGTCGGCGAGACCTTCGCCGGGGTGCCCTTCGAGGTCGGTGTCGCCGCCGCCCGCGAGGTCGCCGAGATCGCCGGCCCGGACGTCACCACCGCCGCCTTCGCGCTGCGCTGGGTCATCGACCAGCCCGGCGTCACCACCGTCATCCCGGGCGCGCGCAACGTGCAGCAGGCGCTCGGCAACGTCGCCGCCGCCTCGCTGCCGTCGCTCAGCGCCGGCCAGCTCGCCGACCTCGAGCGCGTGTACGACGAGCGCATCCGCGCGCACGTGCACGACCGCTGGTGACCGCCACCCCGTCCCGCACCTGCTGAGACCCTCTGTTGAGACTCCGCACCCCCTGAGAGAGGCACTACCTTGCTCCGCACCCACGACGCCGGCACGCTCCGCGCGACCGACGCCGGTTCCACGGTCACCCTCGCCGGCTGGGTCGCCCGCCGGCGCGACCACGGCGGGGTCGTCTTCCTCGACCTGCGCGACGCCTCGGGGTACGCCCAGGTCGTCGTCCGCGAGGAGGAGGCGCACGCGCTGCGCAACGAGTACTGCGTGCTCGTGACCGGCGACGTCCAGCGGCGCCCGGCCGGCAACGAGAACGCCGACCTGCCCACCGGGGAGATCGAGGTCGTCGCCAGCACGCTGCAGGTGCTCTCGGCGTCCGCGCCGCTGCCGTTCCCCATCGAGACGGCGCAGGCCGCCGGTGACGACGTCCGGTACGCCCACCGGTACCTGGACCTGCGCCGCCAGGGGCCGGCCTCGGTGCTGCGGCTGCGCAGCGAGGTCAACCGGATCGCCCGCGGCGTGATGGCCGGTCACGGGTTCACCGAGGTGGAGACGCCGTCGCTGACCCGCTCCACCCCCGAGGGCGCCCGGGACTTCGTCGTCCCGGTGCGGCTGCAGCCGGGCCACTGGTACGCCCTGCCCCAGTCGCCGCAGCTGTTCAAGCAGCTGCTGATGATCGGTGGCCTGGAGCGGTACTACCAGATCGCCCGCTGCTTCCGGGACGAGGACTTCCGCGCCGACCGGCAGCCGGAGTTCACCCAGCTGGACTTCGAGATGAGCTTCGTCGACCGGGACGACGTGCTCGCCATCGCCGAGGACGTCATCCGGGCGCTGTGGCAGGAGCTGGCCTCCTACACCGTGCCGGAGATCCCGCGGATGACCTACCGCGAGGCGATGGACCGGTTCGGCTCCGACAAGCCGGACCTCCGTTTCGGCATCGAGCTGACCGAGCTGACCAGCTACTTCGCCGAGACCCCGTTCCGGGTGTTCCAGGCGCCCTACGTCGGCGCGATCGTGATGCCCGGTGGTGGGTCGCAGCCGCGACGCGCGTTCGACGCCTGGCAGGACTGGGCGCGCTCGCGCGGGCACAAGGGCCTGGCCTACGTGACCATCGCCGAGGACGGCACCCTCGGTGGCCCGGTGTCGAAGAACATCTCCGAGTCCGAGCGGGCCGGCCTGGTCGAGGCCGTCGGCGCGAAGCCGGGGGACTGCGTCTTCTTCGCCGCCGGCCCCCGCCGCGGGGCCCAGGAGCTGCTCGGGGCCGCGCGCAACGAGATCGCCAAGCGGCTCGAGCTCATCGCCCCCGGGTCGTGGTCGTTCCTGTTCGTCGTCGACTTCCCGATGTTCGAGGAGACCGAGGACGGCGACTGGACGTTCATGCACCACCCGTTCACCTCGCCCACCCCGGAGTGGCGGGAGCGGTTCGCCGAGGACAAGGGCGCGGCGCTGTCCGACGCCTACGACCTGGTGTGCAACGGCAACGAGCTGATGAGCGGTTCGGTCCGCATCGCCGACGCCGCGCTGCAGGAGCGGGTGTTCCAGACCCTGGGCATGACCCAGGAGGAGGCCCGGGCGCAGTTCGGCTGGTTCCTGGAGGCCTTCGACTACGGGCCGCCGCCGCACGCCGGCGCGGCCATCGGCTGGGACCGCACCGTGGCGCTGCTGGCCGGCGTCGACTCGATCCGTGAGGTCATCGCCTTCCCGAAGACCGGCGCCGGCTTCGACCCGCTGACCGGCGCGCCCACGCCGATCACCCCGGCCCAGCGCAAGGAGGCCGGCATCGACGTCGACCCCGACGCCGAGCCCGCGCCGGGCGAGCCCGGCGCCCCTGGCCCGACCGACCCGACGAAGCAGGCCTGAGCTCCCCGCCCTGGTGTTGATCATCGGCGAATGGCTGCCCGTGCCGGCGTGTCGGGCAGCCACTCGCCGATGATCAACGTGGCTGGGGGCGCCAGCCGCGGCTGAGCAGGGCGCGGCGGGTCCGGTCGACGACGACCTGCGGCCGGAGCAGGTGCGACCGCGCGAACCGGAGCACCAGCCAGCCGTCCGCGGCCATCAGCGAGTATCGGTCGACGTCTCGCCCGAACTGCTCGGTGTCGGCGTGCTGCCGTCCCTCGTACTCCAACAGCAGCTTCCACCCGCGGTAGCCCAGGTCGCCGTGGGCCACCTCTCGGCCCCATCGATCGGTCACCGGCACCTGGGGTTCTGGATCGGGCAGCTCGCTGGCGAGCAGCCAGTAGCGCATCACGCTCTCCGGCCGGGACTGGGCCAGCGGGCTCAACAGCGGTGCACAGGCTCGTGCCCGCACCACGCCCCGCACCCGGTCGGCGCGGTGGAGACGCGCCCCGAGGCGGGCTGCGTCCAGGTGGCCGGCGCGGAGCAGGGCGTCTCCCACGGCGACCAGCTCCTGCGGTGGGAGCACGGCAGCCACGTCGAGGAACGTCTGCGCGCCCGAGGTGACCCGGAGGCCCCGGTCCAGGACCACGTCCTCGGCCGCCAGACGTCGACCGTGGACCACGAGGCCGGCGTGCTGGGGGAGCACCCGGCGCGGGGTCAACGCGACGTGCGGGTGGGGCGGCGGCGCGAGCTGTGCCCCCAGGAGGGCAGCGGCCGTCTGGTGGCTGAACGCGGCATCCGGCGGCAGCACGGTGGCCAGCAGCGCGAGACGCTCGCGCTCGTCGACGGCGTCGTCGAGGCGGACCACCACCCCGTGCGCCAACCGGACGTAGGACGACCCACGCAGCGCCGCCCGGGTCAGACCGGCGGATCGTGCAGTGGCTGTAGTGAAGAGCTGCGGCACCATGGCGCACACCGTCCGGCGTGCCAGGCCGCCGCGGGAGCGGCCGGAGCCGATCTGTGGACGCGCGGGGGCGCTGTGGACGACGTCGTGCCGACACCCGACGTGGGGTTGGTCATCGGCATCTGGCTGGTCGACACGCCGAGTGCGGCAGCCAGACGCCGATGATCAACCGCGCCTCAACCTGAGGTGGAGCGCCTCAACCTGAGGTGGAGGGTCAGGCGGCGTTCAGGCGGGCCAGGTGTTCAGGGGCCAGGTGCAGGACGGCGGCGGCCGCGGAGTCGGTGATGGACTCCGCCCGGGATGCGCCGGGGATGGGGACGACGACGTCGGCCTGGGCCAGGTGCCAGGCCAGCGTCACCCGGTACACCGAGGTGCCCAGCTCGTCGGCGACGGCGGCGAACTCCGCGGCCGTCGAGCCCAGCGACTTGGCGGCCGACACCCCGCCGAACGGGCTCCACGGCAGGAACGCCAGCCCGTGCTGCGCGCAGTGCGCGAGCTCCCCGGCCGAGGACCGCCAGCCCGGGGAGAACTGGTTCTGCACGCTGACCAGCGCGTCGCCGACGATCGCCCGGGCCGCGTCGATCTGGTCGACGTCGGCGTTGGATATCCCGGCCAGCTGCACCAGCCCGTCGTCCACGAGCTCGCGGAGCGCACCCATCGACTCCTCCCACGGCGTCGTCGGGTCGGGCCGGTGGAACTGGTAGAGCCCGATCGCCTCGACGCCCAGCCGGCGCAGCGAGGCCTCGCAGGCCCGGCGCAGGTAGGCCGGCGAACCGTCCAGCTCCCACTCGGCGCCGCGGCGGGTGTGCCCGCCCTTGGTCGCCACGAGCACGTCGCCCGGGGAGCCGTAGGACGCCAGCGCCCGGGCGACCAGCTCCTCGTTGTGGCCGAACTCTGCCTCGTCGTGGGCGTAGGCGTCGGCGGTGTCGATCAGCGTGACGCCGGCGTCCAGCGCGGCGTGCACCACGGCCGCGGCCTCGTCCGGTGACGGGCGAGGGTCCTTCGTGGACAGGGGCATCGCCCCCAGCCCCACCGCGCTGACGGTCCGGTTCCCGATGCGTCGCTGCTCCATGGGACGGTCGTGCCCCCCAGGTAGCTTCGCAACCGTGACCTCCCTGTTCGACCCCGAGCCCGCCGACGGCCCGCCGCCGGTCGACCCGGGCGCCCCGCTGGCGGTCCGGATGCGGCCGCAGTCGCTGGACGAGGTGGTCGGCCAGCAGCACCTGCTCGGCCCGCGCGCCCCGTTGCGCCGGCTGGTCGAGGCCGACGAACCGATGTCCCTGGTGCTCTACGGCCCACCGGGCACCGGGAAGACGACGCTGGCGCACGTCATCTCGCTGGCCACCCAGCGCTCCTTCGTCCAGCTGTCGGCGCTGGACTCCGGGGTCAAGGAGGTGCGCGCGGTCATCGCGGACGCCAAGCGCGAGCTCACCCACGCCGGCCGGCGCACCGTGCTGTTCATCGACGAGGTGCACCGCTTCTCCAAGACCCAGCAGGACTCCCTGCTGTCCGCGGTCGAGGACCGGATCGTGAGCCTGATCGCCGCGACCACCGAGAACCCGTTCTTCTCCGTGGTCAGCCCGCTGCTGTCGCGCAGCCTGGTGCTGGCGCTGCAGTCACTGGACGACGAGGACGTGCGCACGGTGCTGCGCCGGGCGCTGACCAGCGAGCGTGGGCTGGACGGCGCGGTGACGCTGACCGCCGAGGCCGAGGAGCACCTGCTGCGGGTGGCCGGCGGTGACGCCCGCAAGGCGCTGACCGCGCTGGAGAGCGGGGCCGGAGCGGCCCGGGCGGCCGGCTCCGACGTCCTGGACCTGGCCACCCTGGAGACGGCGGTCGCCCAGGCCGCGGTGCGCTACGACCGCTCCGGCGACCAGCACTACGACATCGCCAGCGCGCTGATCAAGAGCATCCGGGGCAGCGACGTCGACGCGGCGCTGCACTACCTGGCGCGGATGGTGGAGGCGGGGGAGGACCCCCGCTTCATCGCCCGCCGGCTGGTCATCTCGGCCAGCGAGGACATCGGCATGGCCGACCCGACCGCGCTGCTCACCGCGGTCGCCGCCGCCGACGCGGTCGCCTTCATCGGCATGCCGGAGGGGCACTTCCCGCTGGCGCACGCCGTCGTCCACCTGGCCACCGCACCGAAGTCCAACGCGATCACCACGGCGATGGGGGAGTCGGTCGCCGACGTGCGCGCCGGGCTGGCCGGGCCGGTGCCGCCCGGGCTGCGCGACGCGCACTACGCGGGGGCGAAGAAGCTCGGGCACGGCGGGACCTACGTCTACCCGCACGCCCACCCCGACGGCGTCGTCCCGCAGCAGTACCCGCCCGACGCGCTGGTCGGCCGCGACTACTACCGGCCGACCGGGCGCGGGGTGGAGGCGCAGATCGGGGCCCGGCTGGCCAAGTTGCGGGCGATCGTCCGCCGTCGCAGCTGAGCCGCACGAGCGGGCGTCGTCGGTGGCGGCGGCTAGGGTGACCCGACCGGTGGACCTCCACCGGGAACGTGCACGAGACGACGAAGGGGACCCTCGAGTGTCCGCAGGAGAGATCGCCGGGCTCATCGCCGCCGGCGCGTTGGTGCTGCTCGTCATCCTGGTGGCGGTGCCGCTGCTCAAGCTGGGGCGGACGCTGGACGAGACGACGCTGACCATCCGTCAGGTCCGCGAGCAGAGCCAGCCGATCCTGAGCCAGGCGTCGACGACGGTCACCCACGTCAACGCCAACCTCGAGCGGGTCGACGACATCACCGGCAACGCCGCGAACGTCTCCAGCAACGTCGCCGCCCTCACCAGCGTCTTCGCCGCCACCCTCGGCAGCCCGCTGATCAAGGTCGCCGCCTTCAGCTACGGGGTCCGCAGCGCCGCCCGTAAGAAGCGGGAGGGCCAGGCCGTCGCCGACGCCCAGCGCACCGCCCGTGAGGACCGTCGCAACCGGCGCGCAGCCCGGCGGGCCGCCTGATGCGCCGGCTGTTCTGGCTGGCCATGGGGATCACCATCGGTGCCCTCGTCGTCCGCAAGCTGACGAAGACCGCGGAGAAGCTCACCCCGCAGGGGATCGCCGGCCAGCTCGCCGAGGGCCTGCGCGAGCTGGCCGACGCGATCGGCGACTTCGGCGCCGACGTCCGCGCCGCCGCCGCGCTCCGGGAGGACGAGCTGCGTGCCGGCACGGGGCTCGACGCCCCGCTGCCCGACAGCGGTCAGGTCTCCCTGCCCGACGCGCTGCCCCGCCGCGGCGCCCACGCCGCGGACAGCTGAACCACCTCCCCTCCGGGCGCCGCCCCTGCGCCCGTCCCGCGCTGAAGGACCGAGACCACCCGCATGCAGACCGCCGAGATCCGCCGCCGCTTCCTGGAGCACTTCGAGAGGCGGGGGCACACCGTCGTCCCGAGCGCCTCGCTGGTGTCGCCCGACCCCTCGCTGCTGTTCACGGTGGCCGGGATGGTGCCCTTCATCCCGTACCTGACCGGGCGTGAGCCGGCGCCGTACCCGCGCGCGACCAGCGTGCAGAAGTGCGTGCGCACCCTCGACATCGAGGAGGTGGGCAAGACCACCCGGCACGGCACGTTCTTCCAGATGAACGGCAACTTCTCCTTCGGCGACTACTTCAAGGCCGAGGCGATCCAGTTCGCCTGGGAGCTGGTGACGGGCCGGGTCGAGGACGGCGGGCTGGGGCTGGACGCCGAGCGGATCTGGCCGACGGTCTACCTGGACGACGACGAGGCGTTCGACGCCTGGCGGGCCTACGTCCCGGCCGAGCGCATCCAGCGTCGCGGCAAGGACGACAACTACTGGTCCACCGGTGCGGCCGGCCCGGCCGGGCCCTGCTCGGAGATCCACTACGACCGCGGGCCGGAGTACGGCCCCGACGGCGGGCCGGAGGCCGATCCCACCGGCGATCGGTTCCTGGAGATCTGGAACCTGGTCTTCATGCAGTACGAGCGGGGCCCGGGGGAGGGCAAGGAGTTCCCGATCCTCGGCGAGCTGCCGAAGAAGAACATCGACACCGGCATGGGCCTGGAGCGGGTGGCCTTCCTGCTCCAGGGCGTCGACAACATGTACGAGATCGACCAGGTCGCCCCGGTGCTGCACCGGGCCGCGGAGCTCGCCGGCGTGCGCTACGGCGCCGACCACGAGGCCGACGTCCGGCTGCGCGTGGTCGCCGACCACGTGCGCAGCGGCCTGATGCTCATCGGCGACGGGGTGACCCCGGGCAACGAGGGGCGCGGCTACATCCTGCGCCGGCTGCTGCGCCGGGCGGTCCGCTCGATGAAGCTGCTCGGGGTCGAGGAGGCCACGCTGCCGGAGCTGCTGCCGGTCTCCCGCGACGCGATGAGCCCCAGCTACCCCGAGCTGGCCACCGACTTCGCCCGCATCTCCGGGATCGCCTACGCCGAGGAGGAGGCGTTCCGGCGCACCCTGACCGCCGGCACGGCGCTGTTCGACACCGCCGTCGGCCAGGCCAGGAAGTCCGGCACCCCGGCCCTGTCGGGGGAGCAGGCCTTCTCGCTGCACGACACCTACGGCTTCCCGATCGACGTGACCCTGGAGATGGCCGCCGAGCAGGGCGTCCGGGTCGACGAGGAGGGCTTCCGCGCCCTGATGAAGGAGCAGCGGGACCGGGCTCGCGCCGACGCCCGCGCCAAGCGCACCGGCGCCGTCGACGTGCTGGCCTACCGGCGGCTGCTGGGTGAGCACGGGCCCACCGACTGGCGGGCCTACGACACCCTGCGCACCGACTCCCGGGTGCTCGGCGTGGTCGACGAGTCCGACACCGACGGCGAGACGGTCGTCGGCGCGGGCTCGGTCACCCGGGTCGTGCTGGACCGGACGCCCTTCTACGCCGAGTCCGGTGGTCAGGTCGCCGACGCCGGCGAGCTGACCTGGGACGGCGGCCGGGCCGAGGTCATCGACGTCCAGCGCCCGGTCAAGGGCCTGGTCGCCCACCAGGTGCGGGTGCTCGAGGGAGAGCTGCGGGCCGGCACCGAGCTCACCGCCCAGGTCGACCGCGAGTGGCGGCTCTCGGCCTGCCAGGCGCACTCCGGCACGCACGTGGTGCACGCGGCGCTGCGCCAGGTGCTGGGCCCGCAGGCACTGCAGTCCGGGTCGTACAACCGGCCGGGCTACCTGCGACTGGACTTCGCCTGGCAGGGCGCCCTGTCCGCGCAGCAGCGGATCGACGTCGAGGACGTCGCCAACGCCGCCGTCCGGGCCGACCACGGGGTCCGCGCGCTCTACATGACGCTCCCGGAGGCGCGGGAGTTCGGTGCGCTCGCGCTGTTCGGGGAGACCTACGGCGAGCAGGTCCGCGTCGTGGAGATCGGCGGTGAGTGGTCCCGCGAGCTCTGCGGTGGCACCCACGTCCACGGCAGCGCCCAGATCGGCACCCTCGCACTGACCGGGGAGAGCTCGGTCGGCTCCGGGGCCCGCCGGGTGGAGGCCGCCGTGGGCCTGGAGGGCTTCCGGTACCTGGCACGGGAGCGTGACCTGGTCCGCCAGCTCGCCGACCTGCTGAAGACCCCCCAGGACGGGATCGCCGACCGGGTGGGCGGCATGCTCGAGCGGCTGCGGGAGGCCGACAAGGAGCTGGCCGACCTGCGCGCCCGGCAGACCCTGGCCGCCGCCGGGGACCTGGCGGCCGGTGCCCGCGACCTCGGTGGGGTGGCCGTCGTGACCGGCGCACCGGCCGGGCTGTCCGGTGGCGACCTGCGCAGCCTCGCCCTGGACGTGCGCGGCCGGCTCGGTGAGCGGGCGGCGGCCGTGTTGCTCGCCTCCGCCGCGGACGGCAAGGTGGCCCTGGTGGCCACCGTCAACCCGGCGGCGCAGCAGCGGGGCCTGTCGGCGAACGACCTGCTGCGGGCTGCGGCGCCGGCCGTGGGTGGTCGCGGTGGTGGCAAGGCCGACGTGGCGCAGGGTGGCGGTACCGATCCCTCGGGCATCCCTGCGGCCCTCGCGGCCGTCGAGCAGACGATCGGAGCGGCCACGACGTGAGCGAGGCGTCCGACGGGCCCGGCACCGGGCCCGTGGAGGAGCGGACCAGACGGTCCGGTCGCCCGCCGGTGCCGCCCGCCGCGCCGCCGGCCACCGTCGAACAGCCCGCCGCGCCGCCGGAGACCGGCCGGCTCCACCTCGGTGGCTACCCGCCCCGGGTGCCCGGGGCCGCCCGCCGCGAGGCGGCGCCGCCGGACGACGGTGCCCGCGATGACGACTGAGGAGAGCGGGCCGGCCTGGGTGCCCGGCCGCAGGCTCGGCGTCGACGTCGGCACCGTCCGCGTCGGGGTCGCGCTCTCCGACGCCACCGGCATGCTGGCCAGCCCGCTGGAGACGGTCCGGCGGGCCAAGGACCAGCGCGACCTGGACCACCTCGCTGAGCTGGTTGTGACACACGAGGTGGTCGAGGTGGTTGTGGGATTGCCAAAGCATTTGTCCGGAGCGTCGGGCGCCTCGGCAAGAGATGCCAGTGCATACGCTGAAGCCCTGGCCAGTCGCATCGGGAACGTCCCGGTGCACCTCGTCGACGAGAGGCTCTCCACAGTGACCGCAGCGAGCCACCTGCGCGCCGGCGGCATCGATGCCCGCCGCCAGCGCTCGGTGATCGACCAGGCGGCTGCCGTGGTGATCCTGCAGAGCCATCTCGACGAGCGACGACGCACTGGCCCCGACCTCAGGGGGCGCCACTCGTGACGGACCCGACCCAGCCGCACGCGAGCGGCCGCCACTCCGACGCCGATGCCGGCGCCGGACGCCCAGCAGCCGAGTTCCTGGCCGCCTGGGCAGGCGCCGCGACCCTGCAGCTCCCCGACGACCCGGCCGACGCCACCCTGCGACCCCGCCGACGCCGCCGGCACGCCCCGGACACCGGTGCCCGGATCGGCGCGGCAGGCGGTGGCGTCGACGTGGCCGACGTGGAGATCACCGGGCTGGCCGCCTCCGGCATCGCCGACGCCGGTCTCGCGGCCGCCGGCCTCGACGTGAGCGCCTTCGACCTCGGTCGGCGCAGCGCGACCCCGGTGGCCCCCAGGGGCCCGGGAGGGATCGCCCCCGGTGCGCGGGCCCGCGAGGTCACCGTGCCGCAGACCGCCGAGATGCCCGCCGTACCGCCGGCCGTCCCGACCATCGGGGGAGCCGCGCACGGCGCCGGTCCGGCCGCCGCCCGGCGCCTCCCGGCCCCTCGGCCGTCCACCGAGCCCACCACCGCCGACCACGTCCGTGCGGACCGGTTCGCCGACGCCGGGACCGACCCTGGTTGGCTGTCGGCAGCCAACCGTCCCGTCCCCGGGCCGGTTGGACCGTCGTCGGTCCCGACGAGCGGGCCCTCCGGAGCGCTGGCCGGGCTCGTCACCGGGCAGGGCGGCACCGAGGTGCGCACCGCACCTCGGGACACGCCTGTCGACGAGCCGGCGACGGTGGTGCACGCTGCACTGACCGTCGACGGAGCCGACCCGGACGAGGAGCGCTGGCGGATGGTCTCCGAACGGCACGGGAGCGACGAGGGCGACCTCGACCCCGCGCATCACGACCCGCACGACGACGGTGCCTTCGCATCGGCGTCCCCGCAGACCGGCGGCCTCGACGTCATCGGTGGCGGTGACCACGACGAGCACCACGACGAGTACTACGACGGACACGACGACGGGGGTGTCGGCGGCGGCGGTCGTCGCGGTCGGGGTGGACGCGGCGGTCGCCGGGGCCCGGTGGTCGTCGTCCTGTCCCTGGTCGTCCTGGCCGCGCTGGTGGCCGGGATCTTCATCGGTGGCAAGGTCCTGTGGAACCGGGTGAACCCGGTGGCGGAGGACTACCCGGGCGCCGGCACCGGCGAGGTGGACGTCCGGGTCGAGCCGGGCGACTCCCTGCGCGCCATCGGGAACACGCTCGTCGAGGCCGACGTCATCGCCTCGGTGGCGCCGTTCACCGAGGCGGCCGAGGCCAACCCGGCCGCGACCGGCATCCAGCCCGGCGTCTACCGCCTGCGCCAGCAGATGTCCGGGCAGGCCGCGCTGGACCTGCTGCTGGACCCGGCGTCCCGCCAGGTCACCCGGGTCACCCTGCCCGAGGGCCTGCGGGTCACCCAGGTGCTGCAGCGACTGGCCGACGAGAGCGGTCTGCCGCTCGCGGAGCTCGAGGCCGCCGCCGCCGACCCGGCCCAGCTGGGGCTGCCCGCCTACGCCAACGGCCTGCTGGAGGGCTTCCTCTTCCCGGCCACCTACGACATCGAGCCCGGCGAGACCGCGGTCGAGGTGCTCAGCGAGATGGTGGCGCGCACCGACCAGGTGCTCACCGAGCTGCAGATCCCGGTGGAGCAACGGCTCACGGCACTGACCAAGGCGAGTCTGGTCCAGGCCGAGGCCGGCTCGATCGAGGACATGGGCAAGGTCGCCCGGGTGCTGGAGAACCGGCTGGCCGACGGCATGCCGCTGCAGCTGGACACCACGGTGAACTACGCCAACGACAAGGCCGGGATCACCACCAGCGCCGAGGACCGCGCCAACCCCTCCCTCTACAACACCTACGTCCACCCGGGCCTGCCGCCCGGCGCCATCAACAACCCGGGGGAGGAGGCGCTGCGCGCGGTGCTGGACCCGACCCCGGGCGACTGGCGCTTCTTCGTGGTCGTCGACCCCGACACCGGGGAGACCCGGTTCGCCGCGACCGGTGCCGAGCACCAGCAGAACGTGCTGCTGTTCCAGCAGTGGCTGCGGGACAACCCGGGCAATTGACGCACCGTCGCACCCCGGTCCGGCCGGCATGAGGGCAGCTGTCCTCGGCCGGCCGGTCGGGCACTCGCTGTCGCCCCTGCTCCACCGGGCGGCCTACGCCGCGCTCGGCCTGGACGACTGGAGCTACGACGCCCTGGACGTCGGGGCCGAGGACCTGCCGGTGCTGCTGGCCGGGCTCGGCCCGGAGTGGCGGGGCTTCTCGGTGACCATGCCGTGCAAGCAGGCGGCGGTGGCGGTGGCCGACGAGGTCGACCAGCTGCCGCGCCTGCTGGGCGCGGCGAACACCCTGCTGCGCACCGACGCCGGCTGGCGCGCCGAGAACACCGACGTCACCGGTGTGGGCATGGCCCTCCAGCTGGGCGGTGTCGAGCGGGTCGAGCACGCCGCCGTCCTCGGTGCCGGGGGGACGGCGGCCGCAGCGGCGACCGCGCTCGCCTCCCTCGGCGCCCAGCAGGTGGACGTCGTCGTCCGGGAGCCCGCGCGGGCCGGTGACCTGCTGCGGGTGCTGGGCGCCCTCGGGGTGAGCGCCGACGTCCAGCGGCTGGACCGCGCCAGCTCGCTCACCGCGCCGGTGGTGGTCAGCACGGTCCCCGCCTCCGGTCAGGCGGCCGTCGCCGACCTCACCTGGTGGCGCGGACAGACGGTGCTGGACGTGCTCTACGCCGGCTGGCCGACGCCGCTGGCCCAGCGCGTGCAGGCAGCGGGCGGCCGGACCATCAGCGGCCTGGAGGTGCTGTTCTGGCAGGCCACCGCCCAGGTCGAGCTGATGACCGGCCGGCCGGCCCCGATCGAGGCCATGCGCGCCGCGCTGGACGCCTGACCGCACCCCGGTGACCGGGGTGCTCACCGTTGCCGCCGCCGTCCTCGGCCTGCTGCTCGGCCCGTGGCTGGCCACCACCACGGTGCGGCTGGCCGAGCGTGACCGTGCGGCGCGTCCGTCGTCCCGGCGGGTGCTGGGCACGGCGGTCCTCGCGGCGGCTGCGCTCGCCGCCGCGCCCGCCCTCGCCGGACCGCGGCCGGCCGCCGTCGCCCTCGCCTGGTTCGGCGCGGCCGCCGTGGTGCTGGCCGGGGTGGACCTCGCCCGGCACCGGCTGCCCGACCGGGTCGTCCTCCCCGCGGCCGCGGTCGGCGTCCTCGCCCTGGCCGTGGACGCCGCCGTGCTGGGCACCTGGCCCGCGCTGGGCCGGGCCGCGGCAGCCGGCGCTGTCGCCTGGGGGCTGGGCACCGTCGCCCGGCTGGTGCAGCCCGGCGGGTTCGGCGGCGGCGACGTGAAGCTGCTCGGCCTGCTCGGTCTGCTGCTGGGTTGGGTGGGCTGGAGCGTGCTCCTGGCCGGGGTGCTGGCCGGCTTCGTGCTCGGTGCGTTGGGCGCGCTGCTGCTCATCGCCCTGGGGCGGGCCGGCTGGCGCACCGCCGTGGCGTTCGGCCCGCCCCTGCTGGCCGGCGCCTACGTCGCCCTGGCGCTGGCCGCGCCGCTGCCGTGAGGCCGCCGCCCCGGGGCCCGTCCACAGCCCGCGGCGGACGGTGGGAGAGGGGCTCCTTCTAGAATCTCCGGCATGTTGCGCTGGTTGACCGCAGGTGAGTCGCACGGTCAACAGCTCACCGCCATCCTGGAGGGGCTGCCCGCCGGGGTGCGGGTGCAGACCACCGACCTCGACGTCCAGCTTTCCCGCCGCCGGCTCGGCCACGGCCGCAGCGCACGGATGAGCTTCGAGGAGGACGTCGTCACCCTCACCGGCGGCGTCCGGCACGGGGTGACCCAGGGCGGGCCGATCGCCGTCCAGGTCGGCAACACCGAGTGGCCGAAGTGGCAGAGCGTCATGGCCGCCGACCCGGTCGACCCGGAGGTGCTGGAGGGGCAGGCGCGCAACGCCCCGCTCACCCGTCCCCGGCCCGGCCACGCCGACCTCGCCGGCATGCAGAAGTACGGCTTCGACGACGTCCGCCCGGTGCTGGAGCGGGCGAGCGCGCGCGAGACCGCGGCCCGCGTCGCGCTGGGCACCGTGGCGCAGGCCTTCCTGCACCAGGTGCTCGGGGTGCGGGTGGTCAGCCACGTGGTGGGGATCGGGCCGGTCACCGTCCCCGACGGGGTGCTGCCCGGCCCGGAGGACAACCCGCGGCTGGACGAGGACCCGGTGCGCTGCGCCGACCCGGCCACCAGCGCGCGGATGACCGCGGAGATCGACGACGCCCGCCGGTCCGGCGACACCCTGGGCGGGGTGATCGAGGTCGTCGTCCACGGCCTGCCGCCGGGCCTGGGCAGCCACGTCCACTGGGACCGCCGGCTGGACTCCCGGCTGGCCGGGGCGCTGATGGGCGTGCAGTCGGTCAAGGCGGTCGAGGTCGGTGACGGGCTGGAGACCGCCCGCCGGCGCGGCTCGGTCGCCCACGACGAGATCGACGTGGACGGCGACCGGTTGTCCCGGCGCACCGACCGGGCCGGTGGCATCGAGGGTGGCATGACCAACGGCGAGGTGCTGCGGGTGCGCGCCGCGATGAAGCCGATCAGCACCGTGCCGCGCGCGCTGGCCACGATCGACACCGCCACCGGCGAGGCCGCCGTCGCGATCAACCAGCGCAGCGACGCCTGTGCCGTGCCGCGCGGCAGCGTGGTGATGGAGGCGATGGTCGCCCTCGTGCTCGCCGACGCGGTGCTGGAGAAGTTCGGCGGTGACTCCGTGCCCGAGACCCGCCGCAACGTGCAGGGCTACCTCGACGCCCTGACCTACCGGTGACCGGCCCCGCGCTGGTCGTGGTCGGCCCGCCGGCGTCGGGCAAGACGACGGTGGGCGCGGCGGTCGCCCAGGCGCTGGGCCTGCCGTTCCGGGACACCGACGCCGACGTCGAGGCCCAGACCGGGACGACGGTGGCCGACCTCTTCGTGCAGCAGGGCGAGCCGCACTTCCGGGCGCTGGAGGAGCAGGCCGTGGCCCGGGCGCTGGCCGAGCACGACGGGGTGCTGGCCCTCGGCGGCGGCGCGGTCACCAGCGCGGCGACCCGCCAGCGGCTGGTCGCCCACGGGCGAGCCGGCCGGGCGGTCGTCTGGCTGGACGTCGACGTCGCGTCGGCGGCCCGGCGGGTGGGCCTGTCCCGGGACCGCCCGCTGCTGGCGGTCAACCCACGCGCCATGCTGCGGACCATGCTCGAGACCCGCGCCCCGCTCTACGCCGAGGTCGCCACCGCGACCGTCCACACCTCCGCCCGTCCGGTCGAGGACGTGGTGGCCGACGTGCTCGCCGCCGTCGGGGCGGGCACCCCGTGACCGCCCAGCGGATCACCGTCGGCGGTGACCGGCCCTACGACGTCCTCATCGGCCCGGGCGTGCAGGCGCAACTCGGCCTGGTGCTCGACGGCACCGCCCGCGCCGCCGTGGTGCACAGCCGGGCGCTGGCCGCCGCGGCCGGTGCCGCGGTCGAGACGCTGCAGCAGGCGGGGATCGCCGCCGAGGCGGTCGTCGTCCCCGACGGCGAGGCTGCGAAGACCGCCGAGGTCGCCGCCGGCGCCTGGGAGGAGTTCGGCCGGCTGGGGCTCACCCGGTCCGACGCCGTGGTGGGCATCGGTGGGGGAGCGGTCACCGACCTGGCCGGCTTCCTGGCCGCCACCTGGACCCGCGGGATCCGGGTGGTGCAGGTGCCGACCAGCCTGCTGGCCATGGTGGACGCCGCGGTCGGCGGCAAGACCGGCATCAACACCGCCGCCGGCAAGAACCTGGTCGGCGCCTTCCACCCGCCGGCCGCGGTGCTGGCCGACAGCGATGCGCTGGCCGACCTGCCCGAGGCGGAGTTCCGGTCCGGGCTCGCCGAGGTGGTCAAGTGCGGGTTCATCGCCGACGGGCGCATCCTCGAGCTGCTGGCGGCCGATCCCACCGGCCGGGCCGACACCGCCGAGCTGATCGCCCGCGCCGTGCAGGTCAAGGCCGACGCCGTGGCCGACGACCTCTACGACACCGGACGCCGGGAGTTCCTCAACTACGGGCACACCCTGGGGCACGCGATCGAGCGGGTCGAGGACTTCGGCTGGCGGCACGGCGAGGCCGTGGCGGTCGGGCTGGTGTTCGCCGCCGAGCTGGCCTGCCAGGCCGGGCGGCTGTCCCGCGCCGACGCCGACCGGCACCGTGAGCTGGTCGCCGCCCTGGGGCTGCCGACCACCTACCGGGGCGACTGGGCGCAGCTGCAGTCGGTGATGCGGGTGGACAAGAAGGCCCGCGGTGCCTCGCTGCGCTTCGTCGTCCTCGACGGGCTGGGCGCGCCGGCGATCCTGACCGACCCCGACCAGGCCTGGCTGGACGCCGCCTGGGCAGCCGTGAACGGAGACCGTGCATGACGATCCAGGTGCTCAACGGCGCCAACCTCGGCCGGCTCGGCACCCGCGAGCCCGAGGTCTACGGCACGACCACGCACGCCGAGCTGGTGCAGCTCATCGAGGCCGCCGCCGCCGAGCTGGGGCTCGACGTCGTCGTCCGGCAGACCGACTCCGAGGGCGAGCTGCTCGGCTGGGTGCACGACGCCACCGACGCCGGGGACCCGGTGGTGATCAACCCCGGTGGGTGGTCGCACACCTCCGTCGTCCTGCGTGACGCGCTGGCCGCTGTGCCCGCCCCGGTGGTGGAGGTGCACATCAGCAACGTGCACACCCGCGAGCCGTTCCGGCACCACTCCTACGTCTCCGCCGTCGCCGACGGGGTGATCGTCGGGCTCGGCGTGCAGGGCTACGAGCTGGCGCTGCGCCACCTGGCCGCGCGGGGCGCACGATGACCCGGCCCGAGGCCGGCCGCCGGGACCGGCTGCGCGCCACCGCGGCATCGGCCGGGCTGGACGCCGTCCTGGTCACCGACCTGCTCAACGTCCGGTACCTGACCGGCTTCACCGGCTCCAACGGCGCGCTGCTGCTGCGCGTGGACGGGGCCGACGTCTTCGGCACCGACGGCCGGTACACCACCCAGGCCGGCACCCAGGTGCCCGACGTGGAGCTGCTGGTCGACCGCGCCACGATGCCCGCCCTGGCCCGTGCCGCACGCACCGGCGGGGCGACCCGGCTGGGCTTCGAGTCCCACGTGGTCACCGTCGACGAGCTGCGCGGCCTCGAGCGGCTGCTGGGCGAGGACGGCGCGGCCGTGGAGCTGGTGAGCGTCCGGCGGGCGGTCGAGGCGCTGCGGGCGATCAAGGACGAGGGCGAGGTGGAGGCGCTCCGCCGGGCCTGCGCGGTCGCCGACGCCGCACTCGCCGAGCTGGCCGCCGAGGGCGCGCTGCGGCCGGGGCGCACCGAGCTGCAGGTGGGCCGGGAGCTGGACGCGCGGATGCTCGCCCTGGGCGCCGAGGCGCCGAGCTTCGAGACGATCGTGGCGACCGGGGCGAACTCCGCCATCCCGCACCACCGGCCCGACTCCACCGAGCTGGCCGAGGGCGACTTCCTCAAGCTCGACTTCGGGGCCACCGTCGACGGCTACCACTCCGACATGACCCGCACCCTGGTGCTCGGGCACGCCGCGGACTGGCAGCGCGAGGTGTACGAGCTGGTGGCGGCGTCGCAGGCGGCCGGTCGCGCGGCGCTCGCGGTGGGCACCGAGGTGACCGCGGTGGACGCCGCGGCCCGCGACGTGATCGTCGCCGCCGGGCACGGTGAGCACTTCACCCACGGCCTCGGACACGGTGTCGGCCTGGAGATCCACGAGGCTCCGGGCATCTCGGCGCTGGGCGCAGGTACCCTGGCCGCTGGCATGGCCGTCACCGTGGAACCAGGCGTGTACCTGCCCGGCCACGGCGGTGTCCGGATCGAGGACACCTTGATCGTCACGGACGACGAGCCCGAGTTGTTGACCCTCACGAGCAAGGAACTGCTGGTCCTCTAGATGGCTACCACCAACGACCTCAAGAACGGCACCGTCCTCAACCTCGACGGCCAGCTGTGGACCGTCACCGACTTCCAGCACGTGAAGCCGGGCAAGGGCGGCGCCTTCGTGCGCACGACCCTGAAGAACGTGCTCTCCGGCAAGGTCGTCGACCGGACGTTCAACGCCGGCACGAAGGTCGAGACGGCGAACGTCGACAAGCGGTCGATGACCTACCTCTACCAGGACGGCGCCGACTACGTCTTCATGGACGGCGACACCTTCGACCAGATCCCGGTCTCGGCCGCGACGCTGGGCAGCGGGGCCGACTACCTGCTCGAGAACACCGAGGTCATCGTGGCGGTGCACGACGGCACCCCGCTGTACGTCGAGCTGCCGGTGACCCTGGAGCTGGTCGTGCAGCACACCGACCCGGGCCTGCAGGGCGACCGCTCCACCGGCGGCACCAAGCCGGCGACCCTGGAGACGGGCGCGGAGATCCAGGTGCCGCTGTTCATCACCACCGGCGAGAAGCTGAAGGTCGACACCCGCGACGGCCGCTACCTCGGCCGGGTCAGCTGACCTCGTGGCAGCCCGTTCCAAGGCGCGCAAGCGCGCGGTCGACGTCCTCTACGAGGCCGACCTGCGCTCCAGCGACCCGCTCGCGGTCCTGCGCGACCGCGTCGCCGACGGCAACCCGCCGGTGCCCGAGCACGCCGTCCGGCTGGTCGAGGGCGTCGTCGGGCAGCAGGCCCGGATCGACGAGCTGATCGAGGAGCACGCCTCCGGCTGGTCGCTGGACCGGCTCCCCGACGTCGACCGGGCCATCCTGCGGATGGCGGTCTACGAGCTGCTGTGGGTCGACGACGTCCCCGACGCGGTGGTGATCGACGAGGCGGTGGAGCTGGCCAAGGCGCTGTCCACCGACGACTCGCCGGCCTACGTGAACGGAGTCCTCGGCGGCATCGTCCGCGCCGAGATCCCCACCTGATGAAGGACCCCGTTGCCCCCCACCACTCGCAGGCTCGCGGCGGGGCCCTGCAACGGGGCCACTGACGCCGATGGCCCACTCCGCAGCGCGGAGTGGGCCATCGGCGTTCGGTCCTGCTAGCGCGGCGCGCGGCGGCGGTCGCCCCAGTTCGCCTCGTCGTCGTCCTCGGTGGCGTAGCCGACGCCGTCGGCGCCCGGGGAGAGCACACCCCACTCGATGAGCCGCGTGGTCAGCTCGTCGGGGCTCATGTCGTAGATGATCGCCAGCGACTTCAGGTCCTCGGCGCGGATCGAGAGCACCTTGCCGTTGTAGTCGTGCCGCTGCGCCTGGATGGTCGAGGCGTACCGGGCCAGCGGGCCGGCCTCGTCGGCCGGCAGCGAGCCCAGCGACTCCAGGTTGAGCACGATCTTGGTGCTCTTGGTGACCGCGGAGCTCGGCCGCGGGTCGGGCAGCAGCTCGGAGACGGGGACGCCGTAGAAGACGGCCAGCTCGGACAGCCGCTGCACGGTGACCGCCCGGTCGCCGCGCTCGTAGGAGCCCACGACGACGGCCTTCCAGCGGCCGTGGGACTTGTCCTCCACGCCCTGCAACGACAGCCCTTGCTGGTTGCGGATGGCCCGCAGGCGGGCGCCCAGCGCCCTGGAGTAGTCGGTGCTCATGACCTCTGCTCACTGACTGTCGTCGGTAGGGAACGGTTCTGGTCACGCAGAGTACTGGCACAGCTCGCGCGGCGACAGTCCGGGAGCCCCCAACGGGTCAGATCCCGTTCACGTGGTCGTCTCCCGGGCGCGATGCGGGTCACCTGCACCGGTGCAGTACCGTCGTCGCCGGTCCCACTCGCCGTCGGCCACTCCGGCCGGCGGCGCAGATCTCCTTTAACGACCCGTCCCGTGAGGCGGGGAAGGAGGCTTGATGACCATGTCATCAGAGCTGCCCGCACCACCGCCCACCGAGCCCGCCGCCGGTGGCCCCCCGCCGTTGCTGAGCGCGGACGACGTCGCCCGGGTGGTCGACCGGATCGCCCACCAACTGATCGAGCGGGCCGCGAGCGCCTCGCCCGCCGGTGCCTCCGACGGTGGCCTCGCCGACCTGGTTCTCGTCGGCATCCCCACCCGCGGCGCCCCCCTGGCCCGCCGGCTGGCCGCCCGGATCGAGGCGTTCAGCGGCACGACGGTCGACGTCGGCACCGTCGACATCACCCTCTACCGCGACGACCTGCGGCTGCGCGGCGTCCGTGCGCTGGAGGACACCCGGCTGCCGGAGGCCGGGGTCGACGGCCGGCTGGTGGTGCTCGTCGACGACGTCCTGTTCTCCGGCCGGTCGGTCCGCGCCGCCCTGGACGCGCTGCGTGACCTGGGCCGCCCGCGCGCGGTGCAGCTGGCGGTGCTGGTCGACCGCGGCCACCGGGAGCTGCCGATCCGGGCCGACTACGTGGGCAAGAACGTGCCGACCTCCCGCACGCAGTCGGTGAAGGTGCACCTGGCCGAGGTCGACGGGCTCGACGAGGTCCTGCTGACCGAGGGGGCGGACGCGTGAAGCGGCACCTGCTGGAGGCCGCGGACCTGGACCGGGTCGACGCGACCCTCGTCCTGGACACCGCCGGCCAGATCGAGTCGGCGCTCGCCGGCCGGGAGGTCAAGAAGCTCCCCACCCTGCGTGGGCGCACCGTGGTCAACCTCTTCTACGAGGACTCCACCCGCACCCGGATCTCCTTCGAGCTGGCGGCCAAGCGGCTCTCTGCCGACGTCATCAACTTCTCCGCCAAGGGCAGCAGCGTCTCCAAGGGCGAGAGCCTCAAGGACACCGCGCTGACCCTGGAGGCGATGGGCAGCGACGCGATCGTCATCCGGCACCAGGCCTCCGGCGCCCCGCACCGGCTGGCGCAGTGGGTGAAGGGGAGCGTCGTGAACGCCGGCGACGGCACCCACGAGCACCCGACCCAGGCACTGCTGGACGCCTACACGATCCGGCAGCGGCTGGGCCGGCTCGACGGGGTGCGCGTGGTGCTCGTCGGCGACGTGCTGCACAGCCGGGTGGCCCGCTCCAACGTGTGGCTGCTGTCGACCCTGGGTGCCGAGGTCACGCTGGTCGCGCCGCCGACGCTGCTCCCCGTGGGGGTGGGCAGCTGGCCGGTGCAGGTCAGCTACGACCTGGACGCCGTCCTGTCCAAGGCCGACGTGGTGATGATGCTGCGGGTGCAGGCCGAGCGGATGAACGCCTCGTTCTTCCCCAGCGCCCGCGAGTACAGCCGCCGCTACGGCCTGGACGCCCGCCGGATGGCGGTGCTGCCGGACGACGCGATCGTCATGCACCCCGGCCCGATGAACCGCGGCATGGAGATCGCCGCCGAGGTGGCCGACTCGGCCCGCTCCACGATCGTCGACCAGGTCGGCAACGGCGTGAGCGTCCGCATGGCCGTCCTGTACCTGCTGCTGGGAGGGCCTTCCGAGTGAGTGAGCATCGCAGCGAGGAACGAGCGAGGAGCGGAGCGAACGGCCGAGCGGAGCGAGGAGACGTGCAGAGAATGACGCTCATCAAGGGCGCACGCCCCTACGGCGAGGACGCCGTCGACATCCGCATCGAGGACGGCCGGATCGCCGCGATCGGGCCGGGCCTGGCGGCCGAGGGCGCCCAGCTGGTCGACGCGGCCGGGCTGGTCGTGCTGCCCGGCCTGGTCGACCTGCACACCCACCTGCGCGAGCCGGGCCGGGAGGACGCCGAGACGGTCGAGACCGGCAGCCGGGCCGCGGCGCTGGGCGGGTTCACCGCGGTGCACGCGATGGCCAACACCGACCCGGTCGCCGACACCGCCGGCGTCGTCGAGCAGGTCTGGCGGCTGGGCCAGGAGGCCGGGCTGGTCGACGTCGTCCCGGTCGGGGCGGTCACCGTCGGCCTACGCGGGGAACGGCTGGCCGAGCTCGGCGCGATGGCCGACTCCGCCGCCCGCGTGCGGGTCTTCTCCGACGACGGGCACTGTGTCGCCGACCCGGCGCTGATGCGCCGCGCCCTGGAGTACGTCAAGGCGCTGGACGGCGTCGTCGCCCAGCACGCCGAGGAGCCCCGGCTCACCGTGGGCGCCCAGATGAACGAGGGCGACCGCTCGGCCCGGCTCGGGCTGGTCGGCTGGCCGGCCGCGGCCGAGGAGGCGGTGATCGCCCGCGACGTGCTGCTGGCCGGGCACGTCGGCGCCCGGCTGCACGTCTGCCACGTCTCGACGGCGGGCTCGGTGGACATCCTGCGCTGGGCCAAGTCGCGGGGGGTCCAGGTGACCGCCGAGGTCACCCCGCACCACCTGCTGCTCACCGACGAGTGCGCGGAGACCTACGACCCGGTGTTCAAGGTGAACCCGCCGCTGCGCAGCGACGCCGACGTCCAGGCGCTCCGGGCGGGGCTGGCCGACGGCACGATCGACGCCGTCGCCACCGACCACGCGCCGCACGCGGTGGAGGACAAGGAGAGCGAGTGGGCCTCGGCCCGCCCGGGGATGCTCGGCCTGGAGCAGGCGCTCTCGATCGTCGTGCAGACCATGGTCGAGCCCGGGCTGCTCGACTGGCGCGGCGTCGCCGACCGCATGTCGGTCCGGCCGGCGGCCATCGGCCGTCTGGACGGGCACGGCCGCCCGCTCGCCGTCGGCGAGCCGGCCAACCTGCTGCTGCTGGACCCCACGCATCGGGCCACCGTCGACCCGGCCGCGCTGGCCAGCCGCAGCCGCAACAGCCCCTATGCCGGCCGGGAGCTCCCCGGCCGGGTGGTCGCCACGTTCCTGCGGGGCGCGGCGACCGTGATGGACGGGAAGGCACAGAAGTGAGCGACGCGATCCTCGTCCTCGAGGACGGCAGGACCTTTCACGGCGACGCCTACGGCGCGACCGGCACGACGGTCGGTGAGGCGGTGTTCTCCACCGGGATGACCGGCTACCAGGAGACGCTGACCGACCCCAGCTACGCCGGCCAGATCATCACCATGACGGCGCCGCACGTCGGCAACACCGGCGTCAACGGCGAGGACGACGAGAGCCGCCGCATGTGGGTCGCCGGTTTCGTCGTCCGCGACCCCGCGCGCCGCCCGGCGAACTGGCGGGCCACCGGCAGCCTGGACGACGAGCTGGTCGCCCAGGGCGTGGTGGGGATCAGCGGCATCGACACCCGCGCGCTGACCCGGCACCTGCGCGACCGCGGGGCGATGCGCGCCGGGATCAGCACGGAGCTGAGCGCGGACGAGCTGCTGGCCCGGGTGACCGAGAGCCCGAGCATGACCGGCGCGGACCTCGCGCCGAGCGTCAGCGCGAGCGAGCCCTACGTCGTCCCGGCCGTGGGGGAGAAGCGGTTCACCATCGCCGCGCTCGACCTGGGCATCAAGACCGCCACCCCGCGGTACCTGGCCGAGCTCGGCGTCGAGACGCACGTGCTGCCCGCGACCGCCACCGCCGAGCAGCTGCTCGAGCACGGGGTGGACGGCGTGTTCGTCTCCAACGGCCCCGGCGACCCGGCGGCCGCCGACTACGCGGTCGCCGCGGTGCGCGGGGTGCTGGAGGCCCGCCGTCCGCTGTTCGGCATCTGCTTCGGCAACCAGATCCTCGGCCGCGCGCTCGGCCTGGGCACCTACAAGCTGCGCTTCGGGCACCGCGGGCTGAACCAGCCGGTGCTGGACCGGGTCAGCGGCACGGTGCGGGTCACCAGCCACAACCACGGCTTCGCCGTCGACGCCCCGCTGGACCGGCCGACCGACACCCCGTTCGGGCCGGTCGAGGTCAGCCACGTCGGGCTCAACGACCAGGTGGTCGAGGGCCTGCGGCTGATCGACGCCCCGGCGTTCAGCGTGCAGTTCCACCCGGAGGCGGCGGCCGGGCCGCACGACGCCAACCCGCTGTTCGGCCGGTTCGTCGACCTGATGGCGGCTTCGAAGAAGGGCAACGCGGTGACACCTCCACCCGTCGTCGAGTCGAGCACGGTGGAGAACGCCTGATGCCCAAGCGGACAGATCTGCAGCACGTGCTCGTGATCGGCTCCGGGCCGATCGTCATCGGCCAGGCCAGCGAGTTCGACTACTCGGGGACCCAGGCCTGCCGGGTGCTCAAGGCCGAGGGCCTGCGGGTCAGCCTGGTCAACAGCAACCCGGCCACGATCATGACCGACCCCGAGGTCGCCGACGCCACCTACGTGGAGCCGCTGACCCCGGAGTTCGTCGAGCGGGTGATCGCCAAGGAGCGCCCCGACGCGCTGCTGGCCACCCTGGGCGGCCAGACCGCGCTGAACCTCGCCATCGGGCTGTACGAGAACGGCGTGCTGGAGAAGTACGGCGTCCAGCTCATCGGCGCCGACGTCGACGCGATCAACCGCGGCGAGGACCGGCAGAAGTTCAAGGACATCGTGCGCTCCATCGGCGCCGACGCCCCGCGCTCGACGGTCTGCGGGACTGTGGACGAGGCGCTGGCCACCGCCGCCGAGGTCGGCTACCCGGTGGTCATCCGGCCCAGCTTCACCATGGGCGGGCTCGGCTCGGGGATCGCCACCGACGAGCCGATGCTGCGCCGGATGGCCGGCCACGGCCTGGCCGACTCGCCGGTGCACACGGTGCTGATCGAGGAGTCGGTGCTCGGCTGGAAGGAGTTCGAGCTCGAGCTGATGCGCGACCGCAGCGACAACGTGGTGGTCATCTGCTCGATCGAGAACATCGACGCGATGGGCGTGCACACCGGTGACTCGGTGACCGTCGCCCCGGCGATGACGCTCACCGACCGCGAGTACCAGCAGATGCGCGACGTCGGCATCGCCGTGCTGCGCCAGGTCGGCGTGGACACCGGCGGCTGCAACATCCAGTTCGCCGTCCACCCCGAGACCGGTCGCCTGGTCGTGATCGAGATGAACCCGCGGGTGTCGCGGTCCAGTGCCCTGGCGTCGAAGGCCACCGGCTTCCCGATCGCCAAGATCGCCGCGAAGCTGGCCATCGGCTACACCCTCGACGAGATCACCAACGACATCACCGGGGTCACCCCGGCGTCGTTCGAGCCGTCGCTGGACTACGTCGTGGTGAAGATCCCGCGCTTCGCCTTCGAGAAGTTCCCCGGGGCCGACCCGCGGCTGACCACGACGATGAAGAGCGTCGGCGAGGTCATGGCGATGGGCCGCAACTTCACCGAGGCCCTCGGCAAGGCGATGCGCTCGACGGAGACCTCGGCGGCCGGCTTCTGGACCGACGCCGCCCAGCCCGCGGACGCCGCGGCGCTGGTGGAACAGCTGCGCACCCCGGTCGACGGCCGGCTCTACACCGCCCAGCGGGCGCTGGCCGCCGGTGCCACCGTCGAGCAGGTCGCGGAGGCCAGCGGGTTCGACACCTGGTTCGTCGACCAGATCGCCATGGTCAACGAGATCGGCGAGGAGGTCCGGGAGGCGCCGTCGCTGACCCCGGAGCTGCTGCGCCGGGCCAAGCGGCACGGTCTCTCCGACCGCCAGGTCGCCGTCCTGCGGCCGGAGCTGGCGGGGGAGGACGGCGTCCGCACGCTGCGCTGGCGGCTGGGCATCCGGCCGGTCTACAAGACCGTGGACACCTGCGCCGCCGAGTTCGCCGCCCGGACGCCGTACCACTACTCCTCCTACGACTCCGAGACCGAGGTGGAGCCGCGGGAGAGGCCGGCGGTGCTGATCCTCGGGTCGGGGCCGAACCGGATCGGGCAGGGCGTCGAGTTCGACTACTCCTGCGTGCACGCGGTGATGGCCCTGCAGGACGCCGGCTACGAGGCGGTGATGGTCAACTGCAACCCGGAGACCGTCTCCACCGACTACGACACCGCCGACCGGCTGTACTTCGAGCCGCTCACCTTCGAGGACGTCCTGGAGGTCGTGGAGGCCGAGCGCGCCGCCGGTCCGGTCGCCGGGGTCATCTGCACCCTGGGCGGGCAGACCCCGCTGGGCCTGGCGCAGCGGCTCAAGGACGCCGGCGTCCCGGTGCTCGGCACGTCCCCCGAGGCGATCGACGCCGCCGAGGACCGCGGGGAGTTCTCCCGGGTGCTGTCCGACACCGGCCTGCTCGCGCCCAAGCACGGCATGGCGACGACGTCGGCCGAGGCGGTGGCGATCGCGGCGTCCATCGGCTACCCGGTGCTGGTGCGGCCGTCCTACGTGCTCGGCGGGCGCGGGATGGAGATCGTCTACGAGGACGCCATGCTGGAGGCCTACATCACCAAGGCCACCGACGTGAGCGCCGACCACCCGGTGCTGGTCGACCGGTTCCTCGAGGACGCCGTCGAGATCGACGTCGACGCGCTCTACGACGGCACCGACCTGTACCTGGGCGGGGTCATGGAGCACATCGAGGAGGCCGGGATCCACTCCGGCGACTCGGCGTGCGCCCTGCCGCCGATCACCCTGGGTGGCGAGGACCTGCACACCATCCGTCGGGCCACCGAGGCGCTGGCCGCCCGGATCGGCGTGCGCGGGCTGATGAACGTGCAGTACGCGCTGAAGGACGACGTCCTCTACGTGCTGGAGGCCAACCCGCGCGCCAGCCGTACGGTGCCGTTCGTGTCGAAGGTGACCGCGGTGCAGCTGGCCAAGGCCGCGGCCCGGATCGCGGTCGGCCAGACGATCGCCCAGCTGCGCACCGAGGGCGTGCTGCCGGCCACCGGGGACGGCACCGACCTGCCGGTCGACGGCCCGATCGCGGTGAAGGAGGCGGTGCTGCCCTTCCACCGGTTCCGGACCATGGAGGGCCACGGGGTGGACACCGTGCTCGGGCCGGAGATGAAGTCGACCGGTGAGGTGATGGGCATCGACGCGGAGTTCGGCACCGCGTTCGCCAAGTCCCAGGCCGCCGCCTACGGCGACCTGCCGACGGGGGGCACGGTGTTCGTGTCGCTGGCCAACCGGGACAAGCGCTCGGCCGTCTTCCCGGTCAAGCGGCTGGCCGACCTCGGCTTCCGGGTGCTGGCCACGGTGGGCACCGCCCAGGTGCTCCGCCGCAACGGCGTCGCCTGCGAGGTGGTCGGGAAGTTCTCGCAGGGCCCGGGCAACGTGGTCGAGCGGATCCTCGCCGGCGAGATCGACCTGGTGGTCAACACCCCGTTCGGCACGCCGGGCAACAGCGGCCCCCGGCTGGACGGGTACGAGATCCGCGCCGCCGCGGTGAGCGCCGGCATCCCGTGCATCACCACCGTGCAGGGCATGGCGGCCACGGTGCAGGGCGTCGAGTCGCTGCGCCGGGGCGACATCGGGGTGCGCAGCCTGCAGGACCTGCACGAGTCGCTGGCCGCCGCCCAGGCGGCGGCCGGGACCACGGCGTGAGGGGGGGCGGGGGCGCGACCGCTGCGGCTGAGCTGGGCCGGGAGGCTCGCGCGGCCGGGCTGACCGGCCCGGTGCTCCGGGCCCTGCACACCGCCGCCGTCGCCCGCTTGGACGGCGCCTCCGCCCCCGAACCGGTCTGGCTCACCGAGCTGACGACCGCACTCGACCGGGACGGGCTGGGCGCCGACGACCTGCCCGCGCTGGTCCGGCTGCTGAGCACGACCGGGCAGCACCGGCTGCTGGCCCGCTCGGGGGTGCGCTTCCCGGCGTACGCCCTCACCGACGACGTGGCGGCTGCGCGCGTCGGGCCGCCGGGGCCACGGCTGCCGGTCCGCCCGCGGGCCGCCGGCAGCTGGCAGGTGCTCGGCCGGCGGACCGGTTTCCCGATCGGCGTGCCCGCCTGCCCGATGACCGGCACCGCCGCCTGGGTGCAGTACCTGGCCGGCAACGGCTTCAACCTGCTCACCTACAAGACCGTCCGCAGCCGCGCGCGCGCGGCCAACCAGTTCCCCAACTGGGCGTTCGTCCCCGGGGTGCGCGAGCCGTTCGCGCTCGAGGGACCGCCGCCGGTGGTCACCGCCGAGCCGTCGGACTGGGTGCCGCCCGGCGACCCGGCGGTGACGTCGGCGAACTCGTTCGGAGTGCCGTCGCCGGACCCGGCGGTCTGGACCGAGGACGTCGCCGCCGCCGTCCGCTGCCTGGCCGACGACCAGCTGCTGCTGGTCAGCGTGCTGGGTGAGGACGACGGCGAGGGCCCGCCGCAGCTGCAGGCGATCGCCGAGGACTTCGCCCGGACGGCGCGGCTGGCCGAGTCCGCCGGCGCGCCGGTGGTCGAGCTCAACCTGTCCTGCCCCAACGCGCTGGACGCGGCACGGGGCGGGGTGCAGCCGCCGATCTGCCTGGACGCCGAGCTGACCACCGCGATCGTCGAGACCACCCGGCGCGCGCTGTCCAGCAGCACCGGGCTGGTCGCCAAGCTGTCCTGGCTGGACGCACCCGCCCTGGCCGGGCTGCTGCCGCGGATCGCGCCGCACCTGGACGGGGTGGCTGCGATCAACACGGTGCAGTGCACGGTGCAGCGCCCCGACGGCCGGCCCACCTTCCCGGGGCGGCCGCTGGCCGGCGTCTCCGGCCGGGCGGTGCGCGACCTCGCGCTGGACTTCACCGCCCGGCTGCTGGACCTGCGGGCGGCCGGCGGCTTCGACTTCGACGTCCTGGCGATGGGCGGGGTGACCGACCCGGCGAGCTGCGCGGCGCTGCTGGAGCTCGGCGCGGCCGGCGTGCAGACCGCCACCGGCGCCTTCGCCGACCCCTTCCTCGCCCGCGCGTGCGTCACCGAGCTCGCCGGGGCAGCGGCGTGAGCGGCACCTTCGGGGAGCGGCTGGCCGACGCCGTCGCCGCGCGCGGCCCGCTGTGCGTCGGCATCGACCCGCACGTGCCGCTGCTGGAGCGCTGGGGGCTGCCGGACAGCCCCGACGGGCTGGCCCGGTTCACCGACGCCGTGGTCGACGCCCTGGCCGGGCACGTCGCGGTGCTCAAACCGCAGCTGGCCTTCTACGAGCGGCACGGCTCCCGCGGGCTGGCCGTGCTCGAGGACGCCGTCGTCCGGGCCCGGGCGGCCGGGGCGCTGGTCCTGCTGGACGCCAAGCGCGGCGACATCGGCTCCACGATGGACGCCTACGCCGACTACCTGTGCCCCGAGCACCCGCTCGCCGTCGACGCCCTGACCGTCAGCCCGTTCCTGGGCCCGGGTTCCCTGCAGCCGGCCGTGGACACCGCCCGCCTGCACGGCGGCGGGTTGTTCGTGCTGGCCCGCACCTCGAACCCGGGCGCCGGCACGCTGCAGCACGCGCTGGTGGGGGAGCGGACCGCCGCCCAGGTCGTCATCGACACCGTGCGCGGCTGGAACACCCCGGGGTGGGTGGTCGGCGACCCGCTGCCCGACATCGCCGCGGTGCGCGACGTGGCGGGCCGGTGGGGCCCGAGCACGGGCTCGTTCGGCGTCGTCGTGGGCGCCACCCTGCCCGACCTCGACGTCGACCTCGACGGGCTCGGCGGGCCGGTGCTCGCCCCGGGCCTGGGCGCCCAGGGCGGATCGGCCGCCGACCTGCGCCGGCTCTTCGGGACCGGACGCGCCGTCGTCCCCACCGTCTCCCGCGACGTGCTGCAGGCCGGGCCGGACGCGGGTGCGCTGCGGGCCGCCGCCGACCGGTGGACGGCAGAGCTCGCCGCGTGAGGCGCGCGGCGCCCCGACTGGTGCTGGCCCTCGGGGCGGTGCTGTGCGCGCTGGGCGTCGCGCTGTTCTGGCGGGCCAACCGGCCGGGGCCACCGGCCGACGGTGGCTGGGCCGCCTACACCCCCCTGCCGGCGGAGACGGCGTACCAGAGCCGGCTGACCCTCTCCTTCGACGACGACCGCTGGGCGGTGCTCTGGACCGCCGACCACGTCGTCGGTGCCGTGCTGGTCGTGGCCGGGCTGCTGGTGCTGTCCGCCCTGGCCGGGTGGCTGCTGGGCCGGCGGCGGGCCGGCCGACGACCTGTTGACCAGCGGTGACGGCGCGGTTACTGCACCGTCCGGTCCGATCGGGTGTCCGTGCAGCACACCGGCCCGGCGCAGATGACACGGGGTCCGGGGTGACCAGCGGGTTCGAGGTGACTAGGTTGGCGCCCAGGCTCACATCGAGGGCCGCCGTCCAGGCACACTCCACACCGAACGACACCGCCGGTCGCAGCGCCGGCACGAACACGATTGGGTTGCTCCGTGCCCCTTCCCGAGTTGTCCCCCGAACAGCGCGCCGCTGCCCTGGAGAAGGCCGCCGCGGCCCGCAAGACCCGCGCCGAGCTGCGTGAGCGGCTGAAGACCAAGGGCGCGACGGTCGGCGACGTCCTCAAGCAGGGCGAGACCGACGAGGTCATCGGCAAGATGCGCGTCTCCGCGGTGCTCGAGTCCCTCCCCGGGGTCGGCAAGGCGCGTGCGGCCAAGATCATGGAGCGCCTCGAGATCTCCCCGACCCGTCGCGTCCGTGGTCTCGGTGCCAACCAGCGCAAGGCGCTGGAGGCCGAGTTCGCCGGCGAGGTCGTCGAGCCCTGAGCACGTCCCTGTCCCGACCGACGCACACCCCCAGCCCGAGGACGCCGAGCGTGGCCCGCACCCCTGCCCGCCTGACGGTCCTCTCGGGTCCCTCCGGGGTGGGGAAGGGCACGGTCGTCGCCGAGGTCCGGCGCCGGCACCCGGAGGTCTGGGTGTCGGTGTCGGTCACCACGCGTGCCCCGCGCCCCGGCGAGGTGGACGGCGAGCACTACTGGTTCGTCGACGCCGAGTACTTCGACTGGCTGATCGAGCACGACGGCCTGCTCGAGTGGGCCGAGTACGCGGGCAACCGGTACGGCACCCCGGTCGCGCCGGTGCAGGAGCAGCTGGCCTCCGGGGCCCCGGCGCTGCTGGAGATCGAGCTGCAGGGCGCCCGGCAGGTGCGCGAGCGCGCGCCCGAGGCGCAACTGGTCTTCCTGGCCCCGCCGTCCTGGGCCGAACTGGTCAGCCGGCTGGCCGGCCGGGGCACCGAACACCCCGAGGTGCAGTCCCGCCGGCTGGCCCTCGCGCAGGCCGAACTGGACGCCTCCGGGGAGTTCGACGTGGTCGTCGTGAACGACGACGTGGCCAGAGCCGCAGACGAGTTGGTAGGCTTGCTGACTGCGTCTCCGCCCGCTGGTCCCTGACCGCGGCCGAGGGCGCACCCGAGGCGACCGAGCGGAGCCATCCGCCGCCCGCCCGCACACCGAGTTGAGGAGCACGCCCGCCCGTGTCCGGAGTCGCACCTGCCCCTGAGGGCATCACCAACCCGCCGATCGACGAGCTGCTCGAGCGGACCACCAGCAAGTACGGGTTGGTCATCTACGCCGCCAAGCGCGCGCGTCAGATCAACGCCTACTACAGCCAGCTCTCCGAGGGCCTGCTGGAGTACGTCGGCCCGCTGGTCGACACCGCGCCCCAGGAGAAGCCGCTGTCGATCGCGCTCCGCGAGATCAACGAGGGCCTGCTGGCCCACACCGCCGGCGAGAACTGAAAAAGGACCCCCTCGCCCCCCACCGCTCGCAGGCTCGCGGCGGGCCCCTGCGAGGGGGCCTTACTGATGACGAAGCCCCCGGCTGGTGCCGGGGGCTTCGTCGTGTGTGGAGGATGGACCCCATGAGCCAGATCGTCCTGGGCGTGGGTGGTGGCGTCGCGGCCTACAAGTCCGCGCTGCTGCTGCGCGCCCTCACCGAGTCCGGCCACGACGTCCGGGTGGTGCCGACCGCGTCGGCGCTGCGCTTCGTCGGCGCCGCCACGTTCGAGGCGCTCAGCGGCAACCCGGTGTCCACCGAGGTCTGGGACGACGTGCCCGAGGTCGCCCACGTCCGGATCGGGCAGACCGCCGACCTGGTCCTGGTCAACCCGGCCACCGCGGACCTGCTGGCCCGGGCAGCGGCCGGCCGGGCCGACGACCTGCTCACCGCGACGTTGCTCACCGCGCACTGCCCGGTCGTCTTCGTGCCGGCCATGCACACCGAGATGTGGCAGCACCCGGCCACCCAGGACAACGTCGCGACGCTGCGCCGCCGTGGAGCCGTCGTGCTGCCCCCCGCGGTGGGACGGCTCACCGGCCCGGACTCCGGCCCCGGACGGCTGCCCGAGCCGGCCGACGTCGCCGCGTTGGCCGAGCTGGTGCTGTCCGCCGGTGCCGGCGCGCTCGCCCACGACCTCAGCGGCCGCCGGGTCGTGATCAGCGCCGGTGGCACCCGGGAACCGCTGGACCCGGTGCGGTTCCTGGGCAACCGATCGTCCGGGCTGCAGGGCTGGGCGCTGGCCCGGGTCGCCGCCGCCCGGGGCGCCGAGGTGGTGCTGGTCGCGGCCAACGTCGAGCTGCCGGCCCCGTTCGGGGTGCGGGTGGTCGCTGTCGAGAGCGCCGAGGAGCTGCGCCTCGGGATGCACAGTGAGTCGTCCGGTGGGGAGACGGGGCGCCCGGCCGACGTCGTCGTCATGGCAGCCGCCGTCGCCGACTTCCGGCCCACCACGGTCGCCGGCAGCAAGCTCAAGAAGGGCGGGACCACCGAGCCCAGCTCGCTGGAGCTGGTCCGCAACCCCGACGTCCTGGTCGAGCTCGTGGGCGCGCGGCCGGCCGGGCAGCTCGTCGTCGGCTTCGCCGCGGAGACCGGCGACGCGGAGGGCGACGTGCTGACCCACGCCCGCGCCAAGCTGGCCCGCAAGGGCGTCGACCTGCTGGTGGTCAACGACGTCTCCGCCGGGCGGGTCTTCGGCCGGTCGGAGAACGAGGTGACGGTGCTGGCCGCCGACGGGACGACGACCGCCGTGCCGGCCGGTCGCAAGGACGCGGTCGCCGCCGCGATCTGGGACGTGGTGGCCGACCGGGTCGCCCGGCAGCCCTGACGCCACCGCCTCACCGAACGGCCGTCGGCTCCCGCCGGTAGCCTCAGCCGTCGGGCCGACCACTGTTGTGGTGCAGCCCCGCCGACCGCGAACAACGCGCTCGGCAGCCGACTGCAGGGAGAACCGAGTGCCACGCCGTCTCTTCACGTCCGAGTCGGTGACCGAGGGCCACCCCGACAAGATCGCCGACCAGATCAGCGACTCGATCCTGGACGCGATGCTCGCGCAGGACCCGCGCAGCCGCGTCGCCGTCGAGACCCTCATCACCACCGGCCAGGTGCACATCGCCGGTGAGGTCACCACCTCCGGCTACGTCGACATCGCCGACATCGTGCGCAAGACGATCCTCGGCATCGGCTACGACTCCTCCCGCAAGGGCTTCGACGGCGCCTCCTGCGGCGTCAGCGTCTCCATCGGCGCCCAGTCCCCGGACATCGCCCAGGGCGTGGACACCGGCTACGAGGCGCGCAAGGCCGAGCTGAGCGCGGCCGAGCACCGGGCCGCGGTGGCCGACGACCTGATCGAGCGGCAGGGGGCCGGCGACCAGGGGCTGATGTTCGGGTTCGCCACCGACGAGACGCCCGAGCTGATGCCGCTGCCGATCGCGCTGGCGCACCGGCTGTCCCGGCGGCTGTCGGCCGTCCGCAAGGACGGGTCGGTGCCTTACCTGCGTCCCGACGGCAAGACCCAGGTCACCGTGGTCTACGAGGACGACCGCCCGGTCGCCGTGGACACCGTGGTGGTCTCCTCCCAGCACGCCGAGGACATCTCCATCGACACGCTGCTGGCCCCCGACGTCCAGGAGCTGGTGGTCGAGCCCGCGCTGCGCGAGCTGGGCCTGCCGACCACCGGCTACCGGCTGCTGGTGAACCCGACCGGCAAGTTCGTCATCGGTGGCCCGATGGGCGACGCCGGGCTGACCGGCCGCAAGATCATCGTCGACACCTACGGCGGCATGGCCCGGCACGGCGGCGGCGCCTTCTCCGGCAAGGACCCCTCGAAGGTCGACCGGTCCGGCGCCTACGCGATGCGCTGGGTGGCCAAGAACGTCGTCGCCGCCGGGCTGGCCCGCCGCTGCGAGGTGCAGGTCGCCTACGCGATCGGTGCCGCGCACCCGGTCGGCCTCTTCGTCGAGACCTTCGGCACCAACACGGTGCCGGAGGAGGCGCTGGAGAAGGCGATCACCTCGGTGTTCGACCTGCGGCCCGGTGCGATCGTGCGGGACCTGGACCTGCTGCGGCCGATCTACGCCCCGACGGCGGCCTACGGCCACTTCGGGCGCACCGACGTCGAGCTGCCCTGGGAGCGGCTGGACCGCGTCGACGCGCTGAAGTCGGCGGTGGGCGTCTCCTGAGCACGGCACGGCCGATCGACGACGACCCGGGCACCCGCACACAGCGGGTCGCCCGGGTCGTCGTCGATGTGCCGTTGGCGCACCTGGACCGGCCCTTCGACTACGCCGTCCCCGACGAGCTCGCCGAGCAGGTGGTGGCCGGCTGCCGGGTCCGGGTGCGGTTCGCCGGCAAGCTGGTGGACGGCGTCGTCCTGGAGCTGGCCGGCGACACCGACCACACCGGGAAGCTGGCCCCGCTGGCCAAGGTGGTCTCCGCCGAGCCGGTGCTCACCCCCGAGGTCGCCGAGCTGGCCCGCTCGGTCGCCGACCGCTACGCCGGGTCGCTCACCGACGTGCTGCGGCTCGGCGTGCAGGTCGTCGCCGTCGTCCCAGATCGCCACCAGGCCCAGCTCGCGCACCGGCGCGAAGACCGAACCGCGGGTCCCGAGCACGACCTGGGCGGTGCCGCGGGAGGCGGCGAGGAA
>NZ_JAAKGN010000180.1:0-8570 GCF_011039295.1 Modestobacter sp. KNN46-3
GCCGCCCTCCCGGACTGCTACAAGTCCGAGCTGGAACGGTCGGTCGACCTGGCCATGGTGGGGGTGGCCTCCGACGTGGCAGCCAGCCCGGCGGACCCGTGGCTGTACTTCGGGGTCACCGCGCACGGCCGGTCCACCTCGCCGGAGACGGCCGTGAACTACGGCGTCTACGTCGACGCGACCGGTGACGGCGCGTGGGACTACCAGGTGACCACCACCCGGATCCCCGACTACGACGTGCCGCTGGTGGTCGTCACCGACCGCCAGTACCAGCTGCTGCCGGCCGCGGACCCCTACATCGGGTTCCTCAACGTGGCCGACGGCACGGTCGACACCAACGTCTACAACTCCGACGTCCAGGTCATGGGCGTGCCGACGTCGGTCATGCCGCTGGTGCAGGGCCGGATCTCCTTCGGGGTCCAGTCCGCCAGCGCGTACGGCACGGTCGACGGTGTGGGCACCGTGCTGAGCCTGACGGGTGAGGCCGAGCTGGCCTCGGAGCGGATGAGCTTCGACCCGCTGGACCCGGGGCTGTCGTTCACCGTGGACGGCGCACCGGCGGTGCTCGTCCCGGCGATGAACGGCACCACGATCGCGGTCACCCAGAGCGCGTCGTACGCGGCCGACACGTCGGTCGGCGGCTTCAAGGGGGCGATGGTGGTGGTGTCGCACAACGACACCGGCACCGGCCGGGCGCTGACGGTCCCGATCGCGGTGCGGCCGGGGGCGCCCACGGCGCCCTGACCACACCGCACGACCCGGACGCCCTCCGCGAGCACCACCTGCGGGGGGCGTCCGGCGTGTGCGGGTGCGAGGCCGGAGGCGGGCGCCCACTAACCTCTGGCCTCATGCGCCTGGCAGTGGTCCCTGGAGACGGCATCGGTCCCGAGGTGGTGGCCGAGGGCCTCAAGGTCCTGGGCGCGGTCGCCCCGGACATCGAGAGCACCTTCTACGACCTGGGGGCGGCCCGCTGGCACCGCAGCGGTGAGCTGCTCCCGGACTCGGTGCTGGAGGAGCTCCGGCAGCACGACGCGATCCTGCTCGGTGCGGTCGGTGACCCCGGGGTGCCCAGCGGCATCCTGGAGCGCGGGCTGCTGCTCAAGCTGCGCTTCGAGCTCGACCACCACGTCAACCTCCGCCCCGCGCGGCTGTTCGACGGCGTGCGCAGCCCGCTGGCCGAGCCCGGCGAGATCGACATGCTCTGCGTGCGCGAGGGCACCGAGGGTCCCTACGTCGGCAACGGCGGTGTGCTGCGGCGGGACACGCCGCACGAGGTGGCCACCGAGGTCAGCCTCAACACCGCCTTCGGGGTCGAGCGCGTCGTCCGGTACGCCTTCGAGCGGGCGGTCGCCCGGCCGCGCAAGCACCTCACGCTGATCCACAAGACCAACGTGCTCACCTACGCCGGCTCGCTGTGGTCGCGCACCGTCGAGGAGCTCTCCGCCGAGTTCCCCGAGGTCAGCGTGGCCTACCAGCACGTCGACGCCGCGGCGATGTTCTTCATCACCGACCCGGGCCGCTACGACGTGATCGTCACCGACAACCTCTTCGGCGACATCGTCACCGACGTCGCCGCCGCGGTCACCGGCGGGATCGGACTGGCCGCCAGCGGCAACCTCGACGTGTCGGGCACCAACCCGAGCATGTTCGAGCCGGTGCACGGTTCCGCGCCGGACATCGCCGGGCAGGGCATCGCCGACCCGACGGCCACCGTGCTCTCGGTCGGTCTGCTGCTGGAGCACCTCGGCCGGCCCGAGCTGGCCAAGAAGGTCAACGCCGCCGTCTCCTTCGACCTCTCCACCCGCGACCCGAAGGCGACGATCCGCACCACCGAGGTCGGCGACCGGCTGGCCGCCCTCGCCGGCTGAGCAGAGGGCTACCGGCTGGGTCGCCCCGGCGTTAGCGTCACCGCCGTGCTGGCTGCGGTGCGGGAACGCTACGGTCCGCCGGACGTCGTCCGGGTCACCGAGGTGCCGATGCCGGTCGCCGGCCCCGGCGAGCTGCTGGTCCGGGTGCGCTGCACCACGGTCAACCGCACCGACTGCGCGTACCGGGCGGGCACGCCTCGGCTCACCCGGCTGCTCACCGGGGTGCGCCGGCCCCGCGCGACCGTCCTGGGCACCGAGTTCGCCGGCGTGGTGGCGACGGTCGGTGCGGGGGTGGGTGACCTCGCGGTCGGTGACCGGGTGTTCGGCTACGTCGAGGGCCGGTTCGGTGCGCACGCGGAGTTCCTCACCGTCCCCGCCGACGGCTTCCTGGCGCAGGTGCCCGACGACGTCCCCGACGACGTCGCGGCGGCCGCCACCGAGGGCGCCCACTACGCGGTGGCCGTCCTGCGGCGGGCGCGGATCAGGGCAGGTGAGGACGTCCTCGTCCACGGCGCCACCGGGGCGATCGGCTCGGCGGTGGTCCAGCTGCTGCGCGACCTCGGTGCGCACGTCACCGCCGTCTGCGACGGGGCCCGGGCCGACCTGGTGCGCAGCCTGGGCGTCGACCGGGTCATCGACCGCACGACCGAGGACTTCCTGGCCGACCCGCACCGCTACGACGTCGTCGTGGACGCGGTCGGGAAGAGCTCGTTCCGCCAGTGCCGTCGGCTGCTGCGCCCCCGCGGCCGCTACGTGTCCACCGACCTGGGTCGGCTGGCGCAGAACCCGGTGCCGGCCGTGGTCACGCCGCTGTTGCGCCGGCGCCGGGTCGTCTTCCCCGTCCCGGTACAGGACCCGGCCATGCCCACCGACCTGCGGGACCTCCTCGCCTCGGGCGCCTTCCGGCCCGTCCTCGACGACCGGCGCTGGCCCCTGGCGCAGATCGTCGAGGCCCACCGGTACGTCGAGCGCGGGCAGAAGACCGGCAGCGTGGTGATCGACGTCGGGTGACCCGGTGTCCGCCGTCCCAGCGGGTGGAACGCCGGTTCCACTCCACGCGCCCGGCGTGCTGTACTGGTGGTGATGGACGCCACCCGCACGATCATCATCAGCTAGCGCGCAGTCACCTCCCCGGATTGCGCGCAACCTCCCGTACCCCGGGAGGTTTTTTCGTGTCTGGGCCCAGTACCGAGCCGACCCGGGAGACACCGTGGCCAAGCCCCCCGCCACCGACACGAACTCGTTCCACGTCTTCGACACCGACTCCTTCCACGTCTTCGACACGACGTTGCGTGACGGCGCCCAGCGCGAGGGCGTGAGCTACTCCGTCGCCGACAAGCTCGCCGTCGCCCGGTTGCTCGACGAGATCGGGGTCGGGTTCATCGAGGGTGGCTGGCCGGGGGCGCTGCCCAAGGACACCGAGTTCTTCGCCCGGGCGCGCACCGAGCTGGACCTCCGGCACGCGCAGCTGGTGGCCTTCGGCGCCACCCGCAAGGTCGGCGTCCGGGTCGAGGATGACGCCCAGGTGCGCGCCCTGCTGGACGCGCAGACCGCGGTGGTGTGCCTGGTGGCCAAGTCCGACGTGCGGCACGTGCGGGAGGCGCTGCGCACCACACCCGAGGAGAACCTGGCGATGGTCGCCGACACCGTCGCCTTCCTGGTCGCGCACGGCCGGCGGGTCTTCGTCGACTGCGAGCACTTCTTCGACGGGTACGCCGCCGACCCCGACCACGGCGTCGCGGTGCTCGAGACCGCCTTCGCCGCCGGCGCCGAGGTGGGCGTGCTCTGCGACACCAACGGCGGCATGCTGCCGATGAGCGTGGGCCGGGTGGTCGCCGACGTCCGCGCGCGCACCACCGGGAAGCTCGGCATCCACTGCCAGGACGACACCGGGTGCGCGGTCGCCAACACCCTGGCCGCCGTCGAGGCCGGGGTGACCCACGTGCAGGGCACCGCCAACGGCTACGGCGAGCGGGCCGGCAACGCCGACACGTTCGCGCTGATCGGCAACCTGGTCACCAAGATGGGCCTGCCCGTGGTGCCGGCCGAGTGCCTGCCGGAGCTGAAGCGGGTCAGCCACGCCATCGCGGAGCTGGCCAACATCGCCCCCGACGACCACCAGCCGTTCGTCGGCGCCTCGGCGTTCGCGCACAAGGCCGGCCTGCACGCCAGCGCGATCAAGGTGAGCCCGGAGCTCTACAACCACCTCGACCCCGCCGTCGTCGGCAACGACATGCGCATCCTGGTCACCGAGATGGCCGGCCGGGCGTCGATCGAGCTGAAGGGCCGGGAGCTGGGCGTCGACCTGGCCGGGCAGGCCGACGCGATCGGCCGGGTGGTCGACCAGGTCAAGGTGCTGGAGGCCGACGGCTGGTCCTTCGAGGCCGCGGACGCCTCGTTCGAGCTGTTGCTGCGCGCGCAGCTGCCCGGTGCCCCCGCGCCGCTGTTCGAGCTGGAGAGCTACCGCACCTCGGTGGAGCACTGGGGGAACGGGGTGGTGGTCAGCGAGGCCACGGTCAAGGTCCACGTGCCGAACGACGACGGGACGACGGAGCGGGTGATCAGCACCGGCGAGGGAAACGGCCCGGTCAACGCCCTGGACAACGCGCTCCGCCAGGCCCTGGTCAGCCGGTACCCGCACCTGGCCGACGTCTCGCTGGCCGACTACAAGGTGCGCATCCTGGGGTGGAACGGCGGCACCAGCGCCACCACCCGCGTGCTCGTCGACAGCAGCGACGGGGTGGGGGAGTGGACCACCGTCGGGGTGCACGACAACATCGTCGAGGCCTCCTGGCACGCGCTGGTCGACGCCTTCACCTACGCGGTGCGGCGCCGCTGACCCCGCCCGGTCAGCCGGGGCTGCGGCGCAGGTCCAGCTCGATCTCCCGGGCCGCCGCCCGGAGCGGGGGCAACAGCTCGTCGCGGACCGCCTCGGGGGTGCTGTGCCGGGCGGAGGCGGAGATGTTCATGGCGGCGAGCACGGCGCCGTCGCCGTCCCGCACGGGCACGGCGATCGACCGCAGCCCCTCCTCGAGCTCCTGGTCGACCAGCGCCCAACCCTGGGCCCGGGTCTCCTCGAGGGCCCGGCGGAGCCGGTCGGGGTCGGTGACGGTGAACGGGGTCAGGGCCGCCAGCTGCGCGGTCTGCAGGTAGCGCTCGCGTTCGTTCTCCGGCCGGGACGCCAGCAGCACCCGGCCCATGGAGGTCGCGTGCGCCGGGAACCGGGTGCCGAGGTTGATGGCGACGGTCATGATCCGCTTGGTGGGCACCCGGGCGACGTAGACGATCTCCTCACCGTCCAGCACCGACAGCGAGCACGACTCGTGCAGGTCGGCGGCCAGCTGCTCCATGTGCGGGCGGGCGACCTCGGGGAGGGACAGCCCGGAGAGGTAGGCATAGCCCAGTTCCAGCACCCGCGGGCGCAGCGCGAACAGCCGGCCGTCGAAGCGGACGTACCCGAGCTCGACCAGGGTGAGCAGGAACCGGCGGGCCGCTGCCCGGGTGAGACCGGTCTGCCGGGCGACCTCGCTGAGGGTCAGCTGGGTGTGCTCGGCGTCGAAGGCCCGGATGACGGCGAGGCCGCGCTCCAGCGACTGGACGAAGGCGGCCGGTCGGACGCTGCCGCCCTCGTCGCCGGGGGGTGCCGTCGCGTCCATCGAACTCCTCCCGGGCGGCTGCCTCGGCGCCCGATCACGGCTCCATCACGGGCGTTGACGTGACTGGCCTCACGACCTACGTTCTCCACCTGAACGCCTGTTCGTATGGCGCACACCGTAGTGGAACCGACGTGGTCGTCCACCCCATCGGCTGACAGGTTCGACCACCCGCCCTCACCGTGGAGGACAGGCACCTGATGCACCTGCTCACCCGGGCAGCGCCATGAGCGCGACGGACGTGCGCCCCGCCCGCGCGGGCGCCGAACCCGCTCGACGGCGCCGCCCCGAGCTCCCGTCGTCCGTCCTCGGCCTGATCGGGCTGGTCGCCTTCGCCGCGCTGCTCGAACTGCTGCCCCGCACCGGCATCGTCTCGGCCGAGTACTTCCCGCCGTTCAGCGAGATGATCCGGGCGTTGGTGGAGGCGGCCGGCACCGACCGCTTCTGGGCCGCGACCGCGGAGACGGTCCAGGCGTGGGGCATCGGGCTCGGGATCGCGCTGGTCGCCGGCATCGGCCTGGGCCTGCTGATCGGCAGCGTCGAGGTGCTGCGCCGGTTCACCGCCTCGACGATCGAGTTCCTGCGGCCGGTGCCGTCGGTGGCGCTGATCCCGCTGGCGGTGCTGCTGCTGGGCCTGGGGCTCCAGTCGACGCTGCTGCTGGTGGTCTACGCCTCGTTCTGGCAGATCCTGATCCAGGTCATCTACGGGGTGCAGGACGTCGACCCGGTGGCCCGGGAGACGGCGCGGTCCTACCACCTGGGGCGCTGGGCACGGGTCCGGTACCTGATCTGGCCGACGGCGTTGCCCTACGTGATGACCGGCGTGCGGCTGGGTGCGGCGGTCGCGCTGATCCTGGCCGTGACCGCCGGGCTGGTCGGCATCGGCACCGGGCTGGGCGCGGAGATCGCGCTGGCGCAGTCGTCGAACGCCGTCCCGCTGGTCTACGGCCTGGTGATCTTCACCGGGTTGCTCGGTGTGGTGGTCAACCTGGCGGCCCGGGTGCTGGAGCGCCGGACGCTGGCGTGGCACTCGTCGGTGCGCGCGGACGTGGGGGGCTGAGATGCAGCCGGTGCTGCGCTGGGGCAGGACGCTGGGCTACGCGCTCACCCTGCCCGTCGTGCTGGTCACGCTGTGGTGGGTGTGGTCGGCGGACAGCACGAACTACTACGCACCGCCGCTGCAGACGATCCTGACGACCTTCGGTGACGTCTGGTTCTCCGAGCGGCTGCGCGCCGACGTCCTGCCCAGCGTCACCCGGCTGCTGATCGGCTACACCGGTGCGGTCGTCGTCGGGGTCGGGCTGGGCGTGCTGCTGGGCGCCAACCGCACGCTGCGCCGGGTGACCGAGCCGGTGCTGGAGTTCTTCCGCGCCATCCCGCCACCGGCGCTGATCCCGATCCTGTTCCTGTTCGCCGGGATCGGGGACACCGCGAAGGTCATCGTGATCATCTCCGGCGCGGTCTGGCCGGTGCTGCTGAACACGGTCGAGGGCGTGCGCGCGGTCGACGACGTCCTCTCCGACACCTCCCGGTCCTACGGCGTCACCGGCCTGGCCCGGCTCCGCCACCTGGTGCTGCCGGCCGCCAGCCCGCAGATCGTCGCCGGCATGCGCCAGGCGCTGTCGATCTCGATCATCCTCATGGTCATCAGCGAGATGTTCGCCTCCACCAACGGGCTGGGCTTCAGCGTCATCCAGTTCCAGCGCAGCTTCGCCATCCCGGAGATGTGGAGCGGCATCCTGCTGCTCGGGCTGCTCGGGTTCGTCCTGTCCCTGCTCTTCCAGCTCTTCGAACGGCGCACCCTGCGCTGGTACCACGGCCTGCGCCGATCTCAGCTAGGAGAGAACTGATGACCCAGCCGCTGCTCGACGTCGCCGGTGTGCAGAAGACCTACACCGGCTCCGGCCGCACCGTCGAGGCCGTCCGTGACCTGACCTTCTCCGTCGGGGACGGTGAACTGGTCTGCATCGTGGGGCCCTCGGGTGCGGGGAAGACGACGCTGCTCAAGTGCATCGCCGGGCTGCTGGAGCCCACCTCCGGCACGGTCACCCTCGCCGGCTCGCGGGTCGACGGGCCGCCGGAGGCGATGGCAGTGGTCTTCCAGGAGTACGGCCGCAGCCTGTACCCGTGGCTGACGGTGGAGGGCAACGTCGAGCTGCCGCTGAAGCAGAAGAAGCTGGACAAGGCCCGCCGGCGGGAGCTGGTGCGCGACGCGCTGGAGGCCGTGGGCCTGGCCGACGTGCACAGCGCCTACCCGTGGCAGCTGTCCGGTGGCATGCAGCAGCGGGTCGCGATCGCCCGGGCGGTGGCGTACGAGCCCAAGGTCCTGCTGATGGACGAGCCGTTCGCCGCCGTCGACGCCCAGACCCGCGCCGACCTGGAGGACCTGATCCGGTCGCTGTGGCACAAGCTGGGGGTGACCATCCTCTTCGTCACCCATGACATCGACGAGTCGGTCTACCTGGGGCAGCGGGTGCTGGTCCTGTCCTCCTCGCCCACCGTGATCATGGAGGACCTCGCCATCGACCTGCCCGACGAGCGCAACCAGCTGGACACCCGCTCCTCCCCGCGGTTCGCCGAGCTGCGCGGGCACGTCTACGAGCAGATCCAGCTGGCCAAGCACCGCAAGGGCGACCAGCACCAGCGCGACGAGGTCGCCACCGGCAGCCACCGGGCCGGGCCGCCCACCGTGGCTGCGGACCCCGGTCACTAGTCCAGGCTCCACCCCCTCTCCACCTCGCACGTCCGGCAAAGGAGCCACCATGCGTCGCCTGCTCGCCCCGATCACCGCTCTCGCGCTGCTGACCACCGCCACCGCCTGCGGCGGCTCGTCCGACGAGCCGGCCACCGACACCGAGGGCGGTCTGGCCCAGGTCGCCGTCGGGATCATCCCGATCATCGACGTCGCCCCCATCTACCTCGGTCAGGAGCAGGGCTTCTTCGAGGAGCGGGGCATCGAGCTGGAGCTGGTGCCCGGGTCCGGCGGCGCGGCCGCCGTGCCCGGTGTGGTCGCCGGGGACTTCGACTTCGCCTTCGGCAACGTGACCTC
>NZ_JAAKGN010000181.1:0-8546 GCF_011039295.1 Modestobacter sp. KNN46-3
AGGACCTCGTCGGCCGGCTGCAGCGTCCGCTCTGGGTGGGCAACGACGCCGACGCGGCCGCCTGGGCGGAGTACCGCTACGGCGCGGCCCGCGGCAGCAGCCTGATGCTGATGATCACCCTGGGCACGCAGTGCGGTGGCGGCGCTGGCCAGCACGTCGGCCAGCGCCTCGACCAGGTCCGGACGGCGTCCGCGCAGCGCCGCCAGGCCCACGCACACCGGGCACCAGCGGCAGTCGTCCGCCGGCTGCGGCCGCGTCGCCGCACCGTCGTGCTCGGGCCGTGCGGCGGGGGTGCCCAGCAGGTCACCCAGGACGTCGGTCAGCCGCGTTCCTGCCGTGTGCTCGGCGGCCAGTCCCGCCGCCAGTCGACGGACCTGCTCCACCCAGTCGGGGCCGGGTGCGGTCATGCCCCGCCCCCCTCGGCCGGCGCACCCGCCGTGGCGCCGGCGGCCAGCAGCCCGGCCGGCCACTGGGCCGGGTCGGGGACGAAGCGCACCTCCAGCACCGCGCGGGCGGTGCCCGGATCGGTCAGCGCCCCGCCGGAGACCGTGCACCGGCGGAGCAGTGCGTCCAGCGGGAGCGACCGGCGCACCCCGCCCGCGGTGACCACGAGGTCGTCGGCCCAGCGGGTCAGCTCCACCTCGCCGCGGCGGGTGAAGGGCAGCGGCACGTCGAGCAGCCACTCGCCGCTCACCCGGCGGGGCACGGGCCGGGTGAGCGGCTGCACCGCGGTCTCGGGGACGGCGGCGCCCAGCGCGAGGAGGTCGGCGACACCGGCGGGCGGGACCGCGGCCTCGGCCACCTCCCGCACCGGCCCCAGCAGGGCGCGCACCGAGCGGACCGCCTGCTCCTGCGCCGCGGCCCGCTGCTGCCACCATTCCCCCGAGCCGCCCGGGAGCAGCCGGGAGACGGTGACCGAGGCGATCCGCTGACCGTGGACGCCCAGTGCGGTGGCCGCGTGCCGCAGGTGCTCTGCCGCGGCTGCGTCGGGGCGCAGCACCAGGTGGACGGCGGTGCGGGCGGGGTCGGCCAGCGCCACCGCGTCCAGCAGTTCCTCCGTCGCCGCGGCGCCGGCGAGCAGCCCGGCGGTGACCCCGGCGCGGCCCGGGGTGGCGGCCGCACGCAGCGTGGCGAGCACCCGGAGCCGGGTCGGCGCGGCCTGCGCCAGCCACCACCGCAGCGCCCCGGGGAGGCCGAGCAGGGCCGTCGCCGTCGCCGTCGGGCCGGGGTCCAGCACGACGACGTCGGTGTCCCTGTCGCGGAGGTGCCCGGCCAGGGCGGCGAGCAGCGCGAACTCGGCGACGCCGGGGAGCGGGACGACCGAGGAGGCCGGCGGCACGGTGAGCAACGGCAGTGCGTCGGCCAGCTGACCGGCGTGCCGGTCCCAGAGCTCCTCCAGCGCGGGCTGGGGGCTGACGACGTCGACGGCCACCCGGTCGGCCAGGTCGGCGATCCCGACGGGCTGGCCGGTGAGCAGCACGCACCGGGAACCGGCCTCGGCCAGCCGCGCGGCGGTGGCCGCGGCGACGATGGAGCTGCCGGCGCCACCGGGGCCGGTCACGAGGAGGACCTGCACGGCGCGCATCAGCCCTCGACGCGCTTCTTGAGCTCCTTGAGCGCGGTGTCGAGGATGACCTTCTCGGCCTTGCGCTTGATCATCCCGAGCATCGGGATCGAGAGGTCGATCGTGATGGAGTACGTGACGGTGGTGCGGCCCCCGGACTCGGACAGGGAGTAGGACCCGTCCTGCTGCTTCTGCATCTGGCCCTGCACCAGCGTCCAGTCGACCCGGCGGTCGTCGTCCCACGTGTAGTCCAGGACGTAGTCGTCCTGGACCGCACCGGCGTCGAGCACGAAGTGGACCCGGCGGGCGCGCCCGTCCGCTCCGGTCTCGAGCACCTCCACCTGCTTGGCTGCCGACACCCACGACGGGTAGGCCGGGAAGTCGGCGATCACGGCCATGACCTCGGCGGCAGGCGCGTCGATGACGATCGACTGGGTGGACTGGTCAGCCATGGGGCGGAGGGTAGTCGCTGCCCACCCCCGGCCTGGCCTCCTCCCGGGCCTCCTCCCCCGCACGGGCCGCTCGGCTACTGCGCGGTGGCCGCGCGGACTAGATTGGCCCCGGACCCTGATCCGGAGCGGCGGGGCGACGGAGCCCCCGGCCGGGCAGGACAGAGAGGACGGCGTGCGCGAACTGAGCGTTCCCCCAACCGCCAGCGTGGGGCCCGGAGACGCCCTGACGGACATGGTCGCCACGAACGCGGCCGAGCACCCCGACGAGGTCGGGCTGCGGCGCCAACAGGCCGGTCAGTGGGTCGACGTCACCTACGCGGAGTTCGCCGCCGAGGTCGCCGGAGTCGCCAAGGGGCTGATCGCCGGTGGCGTGCAGGCCGGCGACCGGGTCGGGCTGATGGCCCGGACCCGCTACGAGTGGACGGTGCTCGACTACGCCATCTGGACCGCCGGCGCCGTCGTCGTCCCGATGTACGAGACCTCCAGCGCCGACCAGGTCGCCTGGATCCTCTCCGACGCCGGCGCGCGGGCGGTCGTGGTGGAGAACGCCGAGCACGCCGCGACCGTGGAGTCCGTGCGCTCCGAGGCCCCCGAGCTGGGCCCGGTGTGGGTGATCGACGACGGCGGGCTGGACACCCTGACCGCCGCCGGCGCCGACGTGCCCGACAGCGAGCTGACCGCCCGGCGGGCCAGCCTCTCCGCCGACAGCCTGGCCACGCTCATCTACACCAGCGGCACCACCGGCCGGCCCAAGGGCTGCGAGCTGACCCACGCGAACTTCCTGTTCGAGATCCGCAACGGCATGACGTTGCTGAGCCGGTTCATGAACCCCGACGGCTCGCTGCTGCTGTTCATCCCGCTGGCCCACGTGCTGGCCCGCGTCATGCAGGTGGGGGCGCTCAACACCCGCACGGTCATCGGCCACACCCCCGACATCAAGGACCTGGTGGGAGACCTGGGCCGGTTCCAGCCCACCTTCGTGCTGGCCGTGCCCCGGGTCTTCGAGAAGGTCTTCAACGGCGCCAAGGCCAAGGCGGAGGCCGACGGCAAGGGCAAGATCTTCGGCCGGGCCGCCGAGGTGGCCGTCGACTGGTCGCGCGCGCAGGACACCGGCGGCCCCGGGCTGGCGCTGCGGGTGCAGCACGCCCTGTTCGACAAGCTGGTCTACGGCAAGCTGCGCGCCGCCCTCGGCGGGCGTTGCGCCGGCGCCATCTCCGGCGGCGCCCCCCTGGGCGAGCGGCTCGGCCACTTCTTCCGGGGCATCGGCGTGACGATCTTCGAGGGCTACGGCCTGACCGAGACCACGGCTGCCGCCGCCGTCAACCACGACGCGGCGCTGCGCATCGGCACCGTCGGGCGCCCGCTGCCCGGCGTCGATGCGGCGATTGCCGACGACGGCGAGGTGCTGCTGCGCGGCGGGATCGTCATGCGCGGGTACTGGAAGAACGAGCAGGCCACCACGGAGGCCATCGACGCCGACGGCTGGTTCCGCACCGGCGACATCGGTGAGCTCGACGCCCAGGGCTTCCTGCGCATCACCGGGCGGAAGAAGGAGATCTTGGTGACCGCGGGCGGCAAGAACGTGGCCCCCGCCGTGCTCGAGGACCGGCTGCGGGCGCACAAGCTGGTCAGCCAGTGCCTCGTCGTCGGCGACCAGCGGCCCTTCATCGCCGCGTTGGTCACCCTGGACGTCGAGGCGCTCCCGACGTGGCTGAAGGCCCAGGGCAAGGACACCTCGCTCACCCCCGAGCAGCTGCGCGACGACCCGGAGCTGCTGGCCGAGCTGGACACCGCGGTCGCCGAGGCGAACAAGGCCGTCTCGCAGGCCGAGGCGATCAAGAAGTTCCGGGTGCTGGGCGACGACTTCACCGAGGACAACGGCACCCTCACCCCGAGCCTGAAGCTCAAGCGGGCCGTGGTCATGAAGCAGTTCGGCACCGAGGTCGAGGCGCTCTACACGCGGTAGCGCCTGACGGTCGAGCTGCTCGGCCCCGCGCTCAGCGCGCGGGGTCGAGCAGGTCGGCGAAGGTCGACGCGATCGTCGTCCAGGACCACCGCTGCTCGACCCACGCCCGGCCGGCCGCGCCCATCGCCCGGGCGCGCGCCGGGTCGTCCAGCAGGTCGGCCAGCACGCCCGCGACCGCGGCGGGCGACCGCGGGTCCACCACGTGCCCCGTCACCCCTTCCCGGACGGTCTCCGGCGCCCCGCCCGAGGTGCCGGCGACGACCGGTCGGCCACAGGCGGCCGCCTCCAGGAACACCATGCCCAGCCCCTCGACGTCCAGCCCACCGCGGCGGGTGCGACAGGGCATGGCGAACACGTCCCCGGCTGCGTAGTACGCCGGCAGGTCCGCCGGTGGCACTCCCCCGGTCAGGACGACGGAACCGGTCAGCCCCCGGTCGGAGACGGCGCGCCGCAGCGCCTGCTCCAGCGGACCGCCGCCCACCAGCAGCAGCTTGGCGCGCGGGTGCCGGGCGAGCACCTGCGCCCAGCCCTCGACGAGCAGGTCCTGCCCCTTGCGCGGTACGAGCCGGGACACGCAGACCACCACCGGGTCGTCCCCGAGCCCGTACCGCTCCCGGACGGGCGCCCCGTCGGCGTCCGGGGTGAACCGGTCGACGTCGACCCCGGGCGAGAGCTGGGCCAGTTCCGTGCGCACCCCGAGGGCCGGGGCCAGCCGCCCGTGCGTGTACTCGCTGATGTAGGTCACCACGTCCAGCCCGCCGGCGATGCGCTGGAGGAGCTGTCTGGCCGCCGGCAGGGCCACCCAGCCGGTCTCGTGGCCGTGCGTGGCCCCCACCAGGCGCTCGACCCCGGCCCGGCGCAGCGCCGGCGCCAGCAGTCCCAGCGGTGCCGCCGCGCCGAAGAACGCCGTCCGGCAGCCGTGCTCGCGGACCAGCCGGGCAGCGGTCCGGGCGACGCGCGGCGTCGGCAGCAGCATGCCGGTGGGAGCACGCACCACCGGATAGGGCAGTGCGGCGTCGTGCGCGGCGGAGCCGGGGTGGTCCGAGGCCAGCACGACCAGCGAGTCGGGCGGCCGGGTGGCCAGCAGGGCGGCGACGAAGGTCTGGATGCCGCCCTGCCGGGGCGGGAAGTCGTTGGTGACGACCAGGGTGCGGTCCCCGCTCACCGGTCGCGCACCGCCACCCAGTCGGCGGCGAAGGCGATCCGCTGCGGCACCGTGGGGTGCGAGCCGAAGGCCCACTGCCAGATCGCGGGCGGATCGGGGTCGTTGAGGTTGGCGCCTCCCAGTGCCTGCTGCACCGCCACGAAGGAGTCCGGGTCCTGGGTCAGGTCGAGCGCGTGCAGGTCCGCCCGCGCCTCGATGTGCCGGGAGACCAGGTTCTGCACCGGCGTCGACGCCAGGGTGCCCAGGGAGAGCAGCAGGAGCAGCAGGCCGACCACCGCCCCGTCCCCTGGCCCCGCCGCGCCGGCGCGGCGGAGCAGCGGGGGCGAGCCGAGCAGCCAGCCCAGCAGCGCGACGCCCGCCCCGGCGCCCAGCGCCCCGATCAGCGTGCCGGTGAGGACGTCGTCGTTCGCCACGTGCCCGAACTCGTGGGCGGTGATCGAGACGATCTCCTCGTCGGGCCGCTGGTCCAGCAGGGTGTCGTAGACGACGATCCGCCGGGTGGACCCGAAGCCGGAGACGTAGGCGTTCAACGCAGTGGTGCGCCGGCTGGCGTCGGCGACCAGCACGTCGTCGACCGGGGTGCCGCTGCGCTCGGCGAGCGCGATCAGCTCCGTGCGCAGTGGACCGGCGGGCATGGACTCGAAGCGGTTGAACGCGGGCTCGATCACCAGGGGGTAGAGGAACGACCCGATGACGACCAGGGCCGCGGCCGCCGTGCCCGCCCACGCCCACCAGGTGCGCGGGGCCCGCCGGGCGAGCGCGACCAGGGCCAGCAGCCCCAGCGCGGTCAACCCGGCAGAGATCCCGTACGAGGTGGCGACGTCGCGCGCCCACAGGTCCCAGCTGCGCGTGGACAGGCCGTAGCGACGCCGCACCACCTCGCCGTAGGCCGACAGCGGCAGGGTCACCAGCCGACCGACGAGCAGGATCGCGAGCGAGCCGAGCAGCACCTGCCAGGCCCAGCCACCGCCCAGCGGCCGGGCGACGGCCCGCGCCGTCGCCGCCCCGGCCCGGGTGAGCCCGAGGACCGCCGAGACGAGCAGGCTCAGCACCAGCGAGGTCAGCGAGGCCGGGCGCAGTGCTGCGGTGAATGCCTCCGCCCGGGCCACCTGCTCCGGGCCGAACGCGGCGCCCGGATCGACCGGCGTGCGGCCGCCAGGCGGCACGGGCAGCACGTCCCACGGCGTGGCCACGGCGATCACGGCGACCAGCGTGGCACCGAGCACCGCCGCCACCAGCAGCGCCACGCGCCGGGACCCGGCGGCTCCTCCTCGGCTCATCCGTGGGCTCGCGGACCGGGCGGGAGGGGCACGGCGCCGAGCTTAGGCAGGCTGCCTGTGGCCCGGCTGGACGGCCGGACCGGACGGCTCAGCCGAGGAAGCGGCGCGCCCCGGCGTAGCCGGCCATGTCGACGCTGGTGACCTGCACCGGGACGCCGAACGTGGCCGCGTGCACCATCTGGCCACCGCCGATGTACATGCCCACGTGGCTCACCGGGCTGCGGAAGAAGACCAGGTCGCCGGGCTGCAGCTCGCTCCGTGAGACCGCCGTCCCCATCGTGGACTGGAGGCGGCTGGAGTGCGGCAGGGTCACCCCCGCCGCCGCATAGGCGTACTGCGTCAGGCCCGAGCAGTCGAAGGCGTCCGGGCCGCCGGCGGCCCACACGTACGGATCACCGAGCTGGGCCATGGCGGTGTCCACGGCGACCTGCGCCGAGGAACTGGTGGCCACCACCTCGACCGGCGCCTCGAGCACCGGCCCGGCGTGCTCCTCGACCACCTCCTCCTGCTGGACGACGGTCAGGGCGTCGTACTGAGCCTGGTAGTCGTCGACCCGGGAGGTGAGGTCGCGCTGCCGCGTCGCGACGTCCTGCAGCGTCTGCTCCGCGGCCGCGGCCGCCGCCTCCGCGTCCGCCTGTGCCTGCGCAGCAGCAGTCGCCGCCGCGCTGACCTGGGCGAGGACGTCGTTCGTGTGCCCGGCGATGCTGTCCAGGGTGGTCACCTGGGAGACGAACTCATCCGGCGACCCACTGGTCATCAGGGCGTTGAAGCGGGACAGGTTCTCGCCGGTGAAGGCACTGCGGGCGACCCGGCGCACCTGCTCGTCCAGGGCGGCCAGTCGGGCCTGCGCTTCGGCGACCGTCTGTGCCACGGCGGCTGCGGCTGCCTGCTGCTGTTCGAGCGTCTCCTGCGCCTCGTTGAACTGCTCGGTGACGACCTCCAGCTCGTGGGTCGCGTCGGCCGCCAGCTGGGTGGCCTGCTCCGGGCTGGTCGCCTCGGTGGCCTGGTCGCCCGGAGCCGCGGCGGCATCGCCCGGCAGGACCGCCAGCGTCAGGCTCGCGGCGACGACTGCCACGATCCCGACGCCCAACCGACCGGCGATACGGCCGGGGCGCGCGTGCACCGGGGTGTCGGCGGCGGGGGCCGACCATGCTGGCAGGGCGCTGGACTGAGGGCTCGCCACGGGCGGCGGACTCCACTTCTCTCACTCGGACCGCGGCGCACCACCCCGGGAACGGGTCGGTGATCCGGCGGTGCCCGAGCGAGGTCACCCTCTGTGGCGACTTCGTCTCGTTCGGACACGACGAACGTATGTCCGTGACCGGATCGAGACCTAGCCCCGTCAAACCTCGAACTGACCCCAGGACCTGACAAATCACAGGGTTGCGATTTGTCAGCTCACGTGGCGGTCCCCGTGGGACGACGCATCCTGATGACGCAAGGGCGGAACCAGCCCGAAGTCTGCCAAGGCCCGGACGGCCTGCTCCTCCACGTCGTCCCACTCGACGACCGGGCGCGCCCCCTCGGCCACGCCCTCGGCCACGCCCTGGCCGGGCCCGCCCGCCCTGTCGGCCGACGCCTCCCCCGGTGCGGCACCGGCGACCAGCACGCCCTCCCCGGCCGGGACGCCGGCGGACACCCCTGGCCGGCGTCGCGTGAGCGGCACGACGGTCGGGGCGCTCCCCCGCCAGTCCGGCGGGGCGCCCAGCAGGACGGTCACGACGCAGTCGTCGCAGCCGTGACCGCGGACGGTGCAGGTGTCGCAGTCGATGAGCACGGCGGCTCTCCTTGTCTCCTGTGGTCCAGACACCGCGGACCGTAGGAGCGACCACCGACAGTTCTGCTCAGCTCCCGGCCGGGGGTCCCGGACGACGCGTCGACGAGCCGGGCCCCGCGGCCCCGGCCGACGGCTCACGCGGCGTGGCCTCCCGGGGACTGTCGGACCCGCGACCTAGCGTCCGCGCCGTGCCGTCCGTACCTGCCCTGCCGTCAGCGCAGCCACCAGCACCCCCTCCGGCCCCCGGTGGTCTCCAGGTCGACGACCACGAAGGTGACCGCGGCCAGCGGGGTGCCCAGGTCGTCGATCGTCGCCTGTTGGAAGCGTGGCCCGGCCTGCTCC
>NZ_JAAKGN010000182.1:0-8519 GCF_011039295.1 Modestobacter sp. KNN46-3
TCCGCGAGCTGGGCGCCGGCGCCGTCCTGGACCTCATCGTGGCCCGGCTCGGACTCCCGCTCATGGTGAAGCCGGCCTCGGGTGGCTCGTCGCTCGGCGTGCAGAAGGTCAGCCGGGTCGAGGACCTGCCGGCCGCGATGGTCAGCTGCTTCGCCTACGGCGACACCGTGATGGTGGAGCGGTTCGTCGACGGCGTGGAGCTGGCCCTGTCGGTGATCGACCTGGGGAACGGCCCGGAAGCGCTGCCTGCGGTCGAGATCGCCCCCGAGTCCGGCGTCTTCGACTACACCTCCCGGTACACCCCCGGCATGACGGAGTACCACTCCCCGGCGCGGGTCTCCGACGAGGTCGCCGCTCGCGCGGCGGAGGTGGCCCTGCGGGTGCACGAGGTGCTGGGGCTGGCCGGCCTGTCCCGCACCGACGCGATCGTCACTCCCGACGGCGCGGTGCAGTTCCTCGAGGTGAACGTCTCCCCGGGGCTGACGGAGACGTCGATGTTCCCGATGGCGGTCGAGGCAGCCGGGTACGGGCTCGGCGACGTCCTCGGCCGGTTGCTCGCGCGCGCAGCGGCCGAGGGGCCGATCACCGGGTGAGGTGGTCGTCCGGACGGACGACCACCTCCCACCGCATTACGTCTGTGACGTAACTGCGGCGCTCACTCCTGCTGGCTGCGACCGGTGATGTCCGGGGCCATCATGCCGACGATCCGCTGCAGGTCGTCGACCGAGCCGAACTCCACGACGATCCGGCCCTTGGCCCGGCCGATCTGCACCTTCACCTTGGTCTCGAAGACGTCCGACAGCCGGCCGGCGAGGTCCTCGACCCCGGGGGCACTGATCTTCCGGGCGGAACGGCGGGCCGCGGTGGGGGAGTCGGCGACCGCCATCGCGACGGCCTCCTCGGTCGCCCGGACCGACATGCCCTCGGCGACGATGCGGGTGGCCAGGGCGTCCTGCGCCTCCGCCTCCGGCAGGCCGAGCAGTGCCCGCGCGTGCCCGGCCGAGATGACCCCGGCGGCCACCCGGGTCTGCACCTTCACCGGCAGCTTCATCAGCCGGATGGTGTTGGTGACCTGCGAGCGGCTGCGCCCGATCTTGCTGGCCAGCTCCTCGTGGGTGGCGCCGAACTCCTCGAGCAGCTGCTGGTAGGCGGCTGCCTCCTCCAACGGGTTGAGCTGCACCCGGTGGATGTTCTCCAGCAGGGCGTCGCGCAGCATGGCGTCGTCGGTGGTGTCCCGGACGATCGCGGGCACGGTCTCCAGCCCTGCGGCCCGAGACGCACGCAGTCGGCGCTCGCCCATGATGAGCTCGTAGCGACCGTCGCCGGCCTCCCGGACCACGATCGGCTGGAGCAGACCGAACTCCCGCACCGAGTGGGTGAGCTCCTCCAGCGCCTCGTCGTCGAAGACCTGTCGCGGCTGCTTGGGGTTCGGGACGATGTCGCCGACCGGGACCTCGCGCAGCTGCGCGCCGGGGACGCCGGCGACCTCCTCGAGCGCCCGGCTCGGGAGTTCGTGGACCGACGCCGTCCGGGTGAACTGGTCCGGAGGGGTGGCCCCGGCCTGGTCGACCGCCGTGGCGGCGACCTCGGCTGCCTCGGCGGCGCGGGCCGCTGGGGTCGCCGTGGGAGCCGGTGCACTCGTGGGGATCAGAGCCGCCAGGCCCCGCCCCAGACCGCCGCGCTTGGTCACTGGTCCTCCTCGCAGATGCCCGGTGTCCGCAGACGCGGCTCGGGGGTGGGAATGGAGCGCACCGGGGTCACGTCGCGTGCCGTCCGCGCTGGGCCGGGGCCGTCGCCGGCTCACCGAGCACCAGCGCCGCCACCGACGGCGGCCCGGCCACCGGTGGCGGCGGCCCGCCCACCGGCGGCGGGTAGACCGGTGCGGCGACCGGTGGTGGGGGAGGAGGCTGGCTCATCGGCTGAGCCGTCGACGCCGGCAGTGCCACTCCCCGGCGGGCGAGCTCGCGCGCGGCCTCCACGTAGCTGGTCGAGCCGCGGGAGCCGGGGTCGTAGGTGAGCACCGACTGCCCGTAGCCCGGCGCCTCGCTCACCCGGACGTTCCGCGGGATGACCGCCTTCAGCACCAGGTCACCGAAGTGGTTGCGCACCTCGTCGGCCACCTGGTCGGCGAGCTTGGTCCGGCCGTCGTACATGGTGAGCAGGATCGTGCTCACCGAGATGCCCGGGTTCAGGTGGGCGCGCACCAGGTCGATGTTCGACAGCAGCTGCCCGAGGCCCTCCAGCGCGTAGTACTCGCACTGGATGGGGATCAGCACCTCGTCCCCGGCCACCAGCGCGTTCAGCGTGAGCAGCCCCAGGGACGGCGGGCAGTCGATGAGGACGTAGTGCGGGCGCTCCTCGGCGGGGAGCTCGTGCAGGTAGGTCTCGATCGAGCGCCGCAGCCGGTGCTCGCGCGCGACCACGGAGACGAGCTCGATCTCCGCGCCGGCGAGGTCGATCGTCGCGGGCACGCAGAAGAGGTTCGGGCTCGCTGTCGTCGGGTGGGTGACCTCGGCGAGCGTGTTGTCCCCGACGAGTGCGTCGTAGATCGAGGGGGTGCCCACGGTGTGCTCCACACCGAGGGCGGTGCTGGCGTTCCCCTGGGGGTCGAGGTCGATGACCAGCGTCCGGAGCCCGTACATGGCCAGGGCGACACCCAGGTTGACCGTCGACGTCGTCTTCCCGACGCCGCCCTTCTGGTTGGCGACCGTGACCACCCGGATCCGGCCCGGCGCCGGGAAGGGTTCCTGGTCGGCGGCGTGCAGCACGCGAGTGGCCCGCATCGCCTCCATGGCGATCGGGCTGTCGAAGTCGGGACCGACCGGCAGATCGGCGGCGAGGCTGTTGCGCAGGCGCTCGCCCGGGTCCGTCATCGGTGCGTCCTCCTCACCACCGTGTTCCACGTGGAACAGGGTGCGGTCGCTACGGCGAGTTCCACGTGAAACGGGCTCACCCTGCCGAGCGCCCGGACCGAGAGGTGCCAGCGCGCGTCATGAGGACCACGGTAGTGGCTGCGGCGCCGAGCTCGACACCGACTGCCCGCGTGTGCACGTCCCGCATCCCGGCAGCCTCCAGCTCCAGCACCAGATCCGGCACCTCGGCTGCTGCCCGGGCGCCGACCAGGGCGATCAGCTGGGCCCCCGGAGCCAGCAGCCCACGACACCAGCCCACCAGCCGCGGCAGCGGCGCCACCGCCCGCGCCGTGACCACGTCCACCGGCCCGACCGCCCGGACGACGGAACGCTCCTCGGCGCGTCCGCGGACCACCCGCCAGGGAGCACCCAGTTCTGTCACGACGTCCTGGAGGAACTCCACCCGACGGGCCATCGGCTCGACCAGCGTCAGCGTGAGGTCAGGCCGGGCGAGCCCCAGTGGCACGCCCGGCAGCCCGGCACCACTGCCCACGTCGACCACCCGGCTGCCCTCCGGCACCACCTCGGCCAGCGCAGCGCTGTTCAGCACGTGGCGGTCCCACAGCCGGGGCACCTCACGCGGCCCGATCAGCCCACGGACCACACCGTCACCAGCGAGCATCCCGACGTAGCGGGCCGCCTGCTCGACAGCGGGACCGAACAGGGCGATGGCCGCCGCCGAGGGTTCCGGAACAGGACCGGACTGATCAGCGGCGGACGGCGGGCCCTCGGCCTGACCCTCCTCGTCGATCAACGGTCCGGCAGGACCACGACGCGCCGGTTCGGCTCCTCGCCCTCCGACTCACTGCGCACGCCGGCGGCTGCGGCGATGACGTCGTGCACGACCTTCCGCTCGAACGGGTTCATCGGCGAGAGGCGCTCGGGTGCCCCGCTCTCGGCGACCCGCTCAGCCGCTGCGGAGGCCAGGCTGGTCAGGTCGGCGCGCCGCTTGGCCCGGAAGCCCCCGATGTCGAGCATCAGCCGGCTGCGGACACCGGTCGACTGGGCCACCGCCAGCCGGGTCAGCTCCTGGAGCGCCTCCAGCGTCGCGCCGTCGGGCCCGATGAGGGTCTTCAGCTGGCCGCCCACGACCGCGACCGAGGCCCGGTCACCCTCGACGTCCAGGTCGATGTCGCCGTCGACGTCCAGGATGTCGAGCAGCCGCTCGAGGTAGTCGCCGGCGACGTCGCCCTCGCGGACGAGCAGGCCGTCCCCGCTATCCTCGTCGTCGGACTCGTCCTCGACGTCGACCGGCTCGACGACGGCGTCGGAGGACGCCGGGTCGGCGTCGGGGAGCGCGGGGTCACCGCTCCCACCGGCCGGGGTCAGCAGGGCGTCCGAGGTCGCCTCGGACGTGGCCACGGTGTCGTTGTCGGATGCACTCACGGAGTCCTCCAGGGTCGTGCAGGCGGCCGGGCGAGCCCGGTGGTCAGGGGGCGGGCGCGCCGCGGGCTCTCGCCCGGGTGCCGCAGCCGGTCAGCGGCGCTTGCGTTTGCCTCGGTTGGCGGGCCCTGCCGACGACCGGCTGCCCGAGGAGCCGGTGCGCGGGCGGGCACCTCCGCCACCAGGGGGTCGACCGTTGGCCGAGCCACCCTCCGCGGGTCCGGCCCCCGTCGCGGGGGTCGCACCGGCCGGCGGGACGTCGGGGGTGCTGCCGTCGCCGTCCACCGTGGGGGAGCTGGCCGCGGTCGCCCCGCGGCTGCCCGACTTGGGGCGCACCGGCTTCGCGCCCGGCTTGGGGGCGAGGGACTTCGGGTCGATCTGCGGCTTGTCGGCGGCGGCCTTGGCCAGCGCGGCCGGCGACCCGGGCGGGGGCAGCTTCTTCAGGATGTAGAACTGCTGGCCCAGGGTCCACAGGTTGTTGGTGAACCAGTAGAGGAGCACGCCGATCGGGAAGAAGAAGCCGGAGACGAAGAGGCTCAGCGGCATGCCGTAGAGCAGCAGCTTCTGCACCATCGCGGCCTGGCCCTCGACCGGGCCGGAGCGCTTCATGATCTGCTTCTGGGTGAAGAAGGTCGTCGCGCACATGATCACGATCAGCAGGAAGGCGACGATCCGGATGTTGGTGTAGTCGACACCCGGCAGATCGAGGATCAGCCGCTCCTTCTCCCCGGTCATGTTGAACGAGGAGGAGATCGGCGCGCCGAACAGCTGCGCCGAGGCAGCCTGGTCGGTGAGGGTGTCGTCCCAGCTGTAGAGGCCGTCCTTGCCGGGGGCGATCCGGCGCAGCACGTGGAACAGGGCCAGGAAGATCGGGATCTGCGGCAGGATCGGCAGGCAGCCGGCGAGCGGGTTGACCCCGCGCTCCTTGTTCAGCGCCATCATCGCCTGGCTGAAGCCCTGCTTGTCGCTGCCGTACTGCTTACGGAGCTTCTGGATCTCCGGCTGGATCTCCTGCATCGCCCGCTGGCTCTTCACCTGCTTGACGAACAGGCGGAACAGCAGGATGCGGATGGTGACGACCAGGAAGACGATCGACAGCGCCCAGGCGATGCCGCTCGCCGGGTCCAGGAACGTGGAGAACAGTGAGTGCCACTGCTTCATCACCCACGCGATCGCGGTGTACAGCCAGTCAAGCAACGCCAGCCTCCTGCTGCGCAGACCGGCGCGGAGCCGGCGGGGTGGCACGGTCGGGACGACGTGTGCCGTCAGCCGTCGACGCGGTCGCCGCGGACGGTGCCGGCGGCTGCGCCGCTGTGCACGACGAGTGGGTGGGCTCAGCGGTTCCTAGGCCAGGGTCGAACGTTCCGTCCCCGGATGGCTCGGTACCGGCCCGCCGGGGCGGGACCAGGTCGACGCCACCGGGGTGCCAAGGGGCGCACTTCGCCAGCCGGCGCACGGTCAGCCAGCTGCCCCGGCCGGCGCCGTGGACCTCGATCGCCTCGGCCGCGTAGGCGCTGCAGGTGGGCTCGAAGCGGCACCGTGGCGGGAACGCGGGGCTGATCGCCCGCTGGTAGAAGCGGACGGCGGCCAGCAACCAGCGGGCGGGCGCGATCGTCACGGCCGCCGTGCCCGGGGGCCGTGTCCGCCGAGAACCCGGTCGAGGCCGGCGTCCAGGTCGCGGCTCAGCACGGCCGAACCGGCGTCGGCCGCCTCCGGGCGGGCCCGGATGACGAGGTCCGCGGTCGCGGGGAGCCGCTCCAGGCGGTCGCCGACCAGATGGCGGAGCTGCCGGGTGACCCGGTGCCGGCAGACGGAGTTGCCGACGGCCTTGCCGACCACGAAACCGGCCCGCGGCCCGGTCGAGGGGTCCAGCGGACCCCCGACCCGGGCGACGGGCCGTTCGGAGAGGTAGTGCACCACCAGGGTCGGCCGCCCGGCACGCCGGCCGGACCGCATGACCGCGGTGAACTCCGGCCGCCGGCGCAGGCGTGCCTGCGCAGGCAGCACCTCAGGCGGAGAGCTTGTTGCGACCCTTGCCACGGCGAGCGGCGAGGATCGCCCGCCCGGCCCGGGTGCGCATTCGCAGCCGGAAGCCGTGGGTCTTGGCCCGACGACGGGTGTTCGGCTGGAACGTGCGCTTGCTCACGAGGGACTCCCACTGCTGACGACGTCGATGCGGCGCGCACCCGGTCGGGCAGCGCACGCGCGGGGCCGGGCAGGTCATCGGCCCCGGTGCTCCCGGGACCTGCGACCGTCCCGGACTCCCGAGGCTGGTCTGCTGTGCAACGGACCCGGTGGTCACACCCCACGACCTCAGGGCGTGCGCCGACTCCCGTGCACAGACTCCGACCAGCATAGCCGAGACCCGACGGGTCCCGGTCTGCTGGCCGGACCGCTCATGGTGCACCGCTGATCGGAGCACGTGGCGCCGGACACGCCGCAGCCGATCAGCGTGCCGGGCGCCGTCGTCGTTGCCCGCCTGTGGACGGGGCTGTTAGCGTCGCCGTCGCTCCGGGTCGGACGACCGGGCGCCGGTTCTCCTGCCGACCCCGTCGGCCGATCGCTCGCCGGACCTTCCTCCGATCGCCCCTGCCGGGGCGCTCACCAGCCATGACGTCGTGCCCGGCAGCGCGGACGCCGGTCGCCGGACCACGTGTCGCCGAGCGTGCACAGACTGTGGACACTCATGTGGACGCAGCACCGCCGGACGTCCACAGCTGGGGACCCGACGGGGGATCCAGCGAGTCCCGACATCCGTCCCCACCTGTGGACGACGGCTCCGGGACCGCACCGCGGCTCCGGGGTCACACCAGAGGCTTCCGGGGTCACACCAGAGGCAGAGCACCGAAGGCACGGGAAGGGACACAGTCGATGGCCGACGATCCGGTCGACCTGGCGACGGTCTGGAACCAGGCCCGCGAGAGGCTCGCCAGCAGCCTGACCCCGCAGCAGAAGGCGGTGCTCAACCTCACCCGCCCACTCGGCTTGTTCGAGGACACCGCCGTGCTCGCCGCGCCCAACGAGTTCACCCAGACGGTGCTCGAGTCCCGCATGCGCATGGTGCTGGCCGAGGCGCTGTCCGCGGAGATCGGCCGGGACATCCGGGTGGCGGTCCAGCTCGAGGACATGCCGGTGCCGCCCCCGGCCCCCGAGGCACCTCGCCTCGGCGCCGAGCCGGAGGTCCGTCGCTGGCCCACCGCCGAGCAGGACCGGCTGGACCAGGACCGCCTCACCCAGGACCGGCTGGCCCACGACCGCGCCTCGGAGGAGCTGGCTGCCCGCGAGCGGGCGGCGCACGACCGGGCCGCCGAGGACCGCGCCGACCGAGACCGGGTCGACGACGGGCGCAGCGCCTTCGGGGTGCGCACCGATGCCGCCCGGGCCGAGGCCTGGCTGCCCGAGTCCGGGGACGGGCGCGACTGGTCGCGGGGATCGGCCTCCGACGACCAGTCCGACGGCGGCCCCCGTCGGCTCGCCCCGTGGGACCGGGACCCGGGGGACGCCGGCCGCGACCAGGCGCCGAGGAACGAGGGCACCGGTGACCGCCCCGCCGAACGCTCGGGCCGCGGCGGCGGCGCCGTCCCCCTGTTCGCCGACCGGCGCCCCGGCGGCCTGGACCCGGGACTCAACGGGAAGTACGTCTTCGACAGCTTCGTCATCGGCAACAGCAACCGGTTCGCGCACGCGGCCGCCGTCGCCGTCGCCGAGGCCCCGGCCCGCGCCTACAACCCGCTGTTCATCTACGGCGACTCCGGGCTGGGCAAGACCCACCTGCTGCACGCGATCGGCCACTACGCGGCGCGGATGTTCCCCAACGTGCGGGTGCGGTACGTCAGCACCGAGGAGTTCACCAACGAGTTCATCAACCTGGTGCACTCCGGCCGGGCCGAGGACTTCCGGCGTCGCTACCGGGACATCGACTTCCTGCTGATCGACGACATCCAGTTCCTGGAGCGCGCCGAGCGCACCCAGGAGGAGTTCTTCCACACCTTCAACACGCTGCACAACGCCAGCAAGCAGATCGTGATCACCTCCGACCGCGCGCCGAAGAAGCTGACGACGCTGGAGGACCGGCTGCGCACCCGGTTCGAGTGGGGCCTCATCACCGACGTCCAGGCGCCGGACCTGGAGACCCGCATCGCGATCCTGCGGAAGAAGGCCTGGGGCGAACGGCTGCAGGCCCCCGACGCGGTGCTCGAGTTCATCGCCAGCAAGGTGCAGACC
>NZ_JAAKGN010000183.1:0-8272 GCF_011039295.1 Modestobacter sp. KNN46-3
CGCCCCGCGGTCGGCCGGCGCCGGAGCCGCCTGGGAGTTCACCGCTGCGTCCGCGTCCGCAGTCGCCTCCACAGGTCCCACGTCCGCAGTCGCCTCCACCGCACCCACGTCCGCAGTCGCCTCCACCGCACCCACGTCCGCAGTCGCCTCCACCGCACCCACGTCCGCAGTCGCCTCCACAGGTACCCCCCGTCCGAGCCGCCGGGCGGCGACTCGGACACAAAGCTAGACAACTCCTTGACGCGCGTCGAGACCCTCTCTAGCTTTTGTGTGACACCGACCACGTCGGACGAGCGCCGCTCGTCCCTCTCGGGAGCGACCAGGAAGGACGGCGATGGCCGAACCGCTGCTGAGCGTCGAGCACCTCGACGTCTCCTACGACGGCGCAGTCCAGGCGTTGCGCGACGTGTCGCTGGAGGTCGCGGCCGGGTCGGTCGTCGCCGTCCTCGGCTCCAACGGCGCGGGGAAGACGTCGCTGCTGCGGGCGGTCTCCCGGGCCCTGGGCTCCTACGGCGGCGCGGTCACCGGCGGCACGATCCGATACCAGGGCGTGGACCTCGCCGGGCTGGACACCTCCACGGTGGTCCGGCGCGGGCTGGTCCAGGTGCCCGAGGGCCGGCGCGTCTTCCGGGACCTCACCGTGGAGGAGAACCTGCGCGCCGGCGGGTTCACCGTCCGCGACGCCAAGGCCCGGGACGAGGCCCGCGACCGGGTCTTCGACCTCTTCCCGGTGCTCGCCGAGCGCCGCACCCAGCTCGGCGGGCTGCTGTCCGGTGGCCAGCAGCAGATGCTGGCGATGGGCCGCGCGCTGATGACCTCCCCGCAGCTGCTGCTGCTCGACGAGCCCTCGCTCGGCCTCGCCCCGCTGCTGGTCGACCAGATCGGCGAGATCGTCACCACGATCAACGCCCAGGGCACCGCCGTCCTCCTCATCGAGCAGAACGCGGTGATGGGCCTGCGGGTCGCCGACCGCGCCTACGTGCTCGAGGTGGGCCACGTGACCGCGGCCGGCAGCGCCGACGAGCTCGCGGCCAGCGACGACGTCCGGCAGCGCTACCTGGGCGCCGCCGCGCCGGAGCGTCCCGCGGCCGTCGTCGTCACCGAGCCGGGGATCCCGACCGCCGAGGCGCCCAAGCGCCTCGCCGTCGAGGGGCTGACCGTCCGGTTCGGTGGCATCGCCGCGCTGTCGGAGGTCTCCTTCGCCGTCGAGCCCGGCACCGTGCACGCGCTGATCGGGCCGAACGGGGCGGGCAAGTCCACCTGCATCAACGTGCTCGGCGGCGCCTACCGCGCCACCGAGGGGCGGGTGACCTACGGCGAGGACGAGCTGACCGCGCTGCCCTCCCACCGGACCGCCGGGCTGGGCGTCGCGCGGACCTTCCAGAACATCTCGCTGGCCCTCGAGGACACCGTCGAGGACAACCTGCTGGTCGGCCGGCACCGGTTGATGCGCTCCGGGGTCCTGGCCAGTGCCCTGCGCACACCCGGGGCCCGCCGCGAGGAGCGCGCGCACCGGTCGACCGTCCGCGACATCGCCGACCTCCTCGGCCTGGGCCCGCTGCTGCACGTGCCCGTGCACAGCCTGTCCTACGGCAACCGCAAGCGCGTCGAGATGGGCCGGGCGCTGGCCGCCCGCCCGTCCCTGCTGCTGCTGGACGAGCCGGTCGCCGGGATGACCCACGGGGAGTCGCAGGAGATGGCCGAGACCATCCGCCAGGTGCGCCGGGACCTGGGGCTGTCGGTGCTGCTCGTCGAGCACGACATGCCCTTCGTGATGGGGCTCGCCGAGCAGGTCACCGTCCTCGACTTCGGCAAGAAGATCGCCGAGGGCACCCCGGCCGAGGTCCAGCGCGACCCCGAGGTGCTCCGGGCCTACCTCGGGGCGTCGGCAGCGTGAACGGCAGCGGAGCGGAGACCCCGAGATGAGCTACTTCCTCACCCAGGTCCTCAACGGCCTGTCCTACGGGCTGGTGCTGAGCCTGATCGCGGCCGGGTTCGCCATCGTCTTCACCTCGACCGGGGTGCTGAACTTCGCGCACGGCTCGATCGTGCTGCTGGGGGCCTACCTGGTCGCGGTCCTGCACCCGACGATCGGCTTCTGGCCCGCGATGCTGGTGGCGCTGTTCGGTGCGGCGCTGGTCGGGGTGCTGATCAACGCGCTCCTGGTGCGCAACCTCGCCGATCCCGAGCCCGGGGCCGCGGCCATCCTCATGCTCGGGGTGGACATCGTGCTGCTCACCGAGCTGACCCGGCGGATCGGCAACCAGGTGCTCCCGGTCGGTGCGCCGTGGGGGGCCTCGGTGGTCCGCTTCGGCGACATCGCGCTGCCCACCGGACGGGTGGTGGCGGCCGGGGTGACGGTGGTCGCGTTCGCCGCCCTCTGGTACCTCTTCTCCCGCACCGACCTCGGTGTGGGCATGCGCGCCGCGGCCGCCGACGGCCCGACCGCCTCGCTGATGGGCATCCGGCTGTCCCGCACCGCGGCCACCGGCTGGGCGCTGGCCGGCGTGCTCGCCGCGGTCGCCGGCGTCTTCCTCACCTCCTTCCCCTCCCCGGGGGTCGCCCCGACGATCGCGCTCAGCGCCTTCGCGGCGATCCCGGCGTGGGTGCTCGGCGGGTTCGACTCGGTGCCCGGCGCCGTCGTCGGCGGCCTGCTCATCGGGCTCACCAGTGCCCTGGTCACCGGCTACGAGGGCGACCTCGAGCACTTCCTGGGCGCCGGGTTCGGCGAGGTCGCGCCGTACGTGGTCATGATCGTCGTCCTGCTCGTGCGGCCCTCGGGCCTCATGGGCAGCAAGGAGGCCGTCCGTGTCTAATCTCCTCCGTCGGCTCGGCGGCGTCGCGCTCCTCGTCGTCGCCCTGGCGCTGCCCCTGGTGCTCAACGACTTCTGGCTGCAGACCGGGCTGTTCGTGATGGCCGCGGCCATCGGGGCGGTCGGGCTCACCCTGCTGGTCGGCGTCGCCGGGCAGCTGTCGCTGGGGCACGCGGCCTTCGCCGCGATCGGCGCCTACGTGTACGCGTGGTCCACCGGTGAGACCACGACGTCGGTCACCGGCGCGGGTCTGCCCCCGGTGCTGGGGCTGGCGCTGGCCGCGCTCGTCGCCGCGGGCGTGGGCGCCGCCTTCTCACCCGTCGCCGGCCGGCTGCGGGGCATCTACCTGGGCCTGGCCACCCTGGGGCTCGTCTTCGTCGTCCGGCACCTGCTGCTCAACCTCACCGACTGGACCGGCGGGTTCACCGGCCGGTCGGTCGAGTCCTTCGCGCTCGGCGGGTTCAGCTTCAGCAACCGCGACCCCGACTACCTCGCCGTCGGCGGCGTGGAGTTCGAGGGGCTGCACCGGCTCTGGTACCTCTTCCTCCTGCTCGCGGTGGTGGCCTGCTGGCTGGCCGGGAACCTGCGGGCGAGCCGCACCGGCCGGGCTTGGGCCAACGTCCGTGACTCCGAGACGGCGGCAGCCGCCATGGGCATCGGGGTGGCCCGGGCGAAGGCGGCGGCCTTCGTCGTCTCCTCCGCCTACGCCGGGACCGCGGGCGCGATGCTGGCGCTCGCCTACGGGCGGGTCGCGCCGGACGTCTTCTCGCTGACCGCGTCGGTCGACTTCCTGGTGATGATCGTGCTGGGCGGGCTGGGCTCGGTGGCCGGCGCGGTCGTCGGCGCGCTCTTCGTGACGGCGCTGCCGCTCGTGCTGGCCGAGTACAGCTCGGCGCTGCCCTTCCTCGCCGCCCCCGGTTCGGGCGGCCTGGACCCCTCGACGGCCTCCCGGATCGTCTACGGGCTGGCGATCATCGCCGTCCTGGTCTTCCTCCGCGGCGGCCTCGCCGGCGCCGGTCGCCGACTCCGGCACCGGCTCGGGGGCGGCGGTCCCTCCGGCGACGCCGGCACCACCGACCCGGACACGCCCGGTCCCGGACCCACCGGCCGCACCGCCTCAACCTCCGGCAGCACCGACCCCAGCACCCCAGACGGCAGCCACCCGGCCGCGGTCACCCACCCCCGGTCGAAGGAGACCACCCGATGAAGCACCTGCCCCGCACCTGTGCGCTGACCGCCGCGGCCGTCACGATGCTCTCGCTGGCCGCCTGCAGCACCACGGACCCGAACGCGTCGGGCGAGGGCGGCGGTGGGGAGGGTGACGTGACCACCGGCAGCGGGGTCACCGACTCCGAGATCACCGTCGGCATGCTCACCGACCTGCCGGGGCCGTTCGCCGCCGGCGCAGCGGTGCAGGTCACCCAGACCAACGCCTACTGGGACCAGGTCAACGCCGACGGCGGGGTCTGCGACCGGGACGTCGTGGTCGACGTGCAGGACCACGGCTACGACCCGCAGCGCGCGGTCACCCTCTACCGGAGCATGGCGCCGGACGTCATCGCCCTGCAGCAGGTCCTCGGCGGCCCGACCAGCGCGGCCGTGCTGCCGCTCGCCGAGCAGGACGACGTCTACGTCGGCGGCGTCGGGTGGACCGGCTCCGCGCTGCAGTACGAGAACAACCAGCTCCCCGGCGCCAGCTACGCGATCGAGGCCGCCAACGCCGTCGACTACCTGGTCGACGAGCTCGGCGTGCCCGAGGGCGGCCGCATCGGTGTCGTCTACTTCGCCGGGGACTACGGCGGCGACGCCCTGGCGGGGGCCGAGCACGCCGCCGAGGAGCGGGGCGTGGAGATCGTCGCCCAGGAGATCACCTCGCAGACCACCGACCTGTCCGCGCAGGCCTCGGCGCTGGTCCAGGCCGACGTGGCCGGCGTCGTGCTCGCCGCCGCGCCCACCCAGCTCGCCTCGCTGGCCGGGGTGCTGGCCACCCAGGGGGCCGACGTCCCGATCGTCGGGATGAACCCGACGTTCAACCCCTCGCTGCTGGGCAGCCCGGTCGCGGACGCGCTGGTGGCCAACGCCTACAGCATCACCAGCGTGGCGCCGTACGCCTCGGACGCCCCGGGCGTCCAGGCCGCCAACGAGCTCTACGCCTCCGTCGCCCCCGACGGTGACGTGGGCTGGGAGGTCCCGCTGGCCTACGTCCAGGGCGAGCTGCTCCGGCAGGCGCTCGAGGGGGCCTGCGAGGCCGGGGAGCTGACCCCGGAGGGCGTCGTCGCCGCGCTGCAGGAGAGCTCGTCGGTGGACACCGACGGTCTGCTGCCCGACGGGCTGGACTACTCCCAGCCCGGGCAGTCGCCCACCACCACCGTCTACGTCTCCAAGGTGGACGCCGCCGCCGAGGCGGGACTGGCGCTGCTGGAGGAGTTCAGCGGCCCCAGCGCGGAGTCCTTCTCCTACGGGGGCTGAGCGGTGCCGGCGCTGGCGGTGAGCGAGCTGCGGTCGCCGGGCGTCGGCCTGGTGGAGGGCGTCCTCGGCGACGTCCTCCACCGGGCGGTCCGGGAGGGCCCCGAGGACCTGCTGCTGAGCACCCCGGCCACCGGGGGGACCTGGACAGCGGCACAGCTGCTGGCCGACGCCCGGGTGGTGGCCGCCGGGCTGCTGCGCGACCGGGCGCCCGGTGCCCGGATCGCCACCTGCCTGGGCAACGGGCCGGCGCCGGTGCTGCTGCAACTGGGCGTCGCCCTGGCCGGGATGACCCTCGTGCCGATCAACCCCCGGTCCCGGCCGGCCGAGCTGGAACACGCCCTGCGGCTCTCCGGCGCGGCCTGCGTCTTCGCCGCCGAGGACGTCGCCGGCAACCCGGTGGCCGACCTCTGCGCGGCCGTCGCCGGCGTCGAGGTCGTCCGGGTCGGCGCCGACTGGCGGGCCGCCCTGCCGGAGGCCGTGCCGGGGGAGCTGCCGGTCGTCGACCCCGAGAGCCTGGCCCAGGTGCAGTTCACCTCCGGCACCACCGGCCGGGCCAAGGGCGTGCGGATCACCCACCGCGCCATGGTCGTCACCGGGCACGCCTTCGCCGAGCGGCTGGGGCCCACCGCCGGCCGGACCTGGTGCAACCCGATGCCGCTGTTCCACACCGCGGGCAACGTGCTCGGGGTGGTCGGGGCGCTGTGGGCCCGGGCCGAGCACGTTGTCCTGCCGTTCGCGCCGGGACCGGTGCTGCAGGCGCTGGCCGACCGCCGGGTGACCATGCTGTCGGCCGCCCCCACCCTGTTGGACCTGCTGGCCGCCCAGGGCCCGCCCGGGCTGCCCGACCTGCGCGTGCTGTTCACCGGCGGGATGACGGTGACGCCGGCCTTCGTCGACCGGGTGGAGCAGGTCTTCGACGCGCGGCTGTCGATCACCTTCGGCATGACCGAGACCTGCGGGGCGGTGCTGCAGACCGCGCCGACCGACCCCGACCCGATGCGCCGGGAGACCGTCGGGGCGCCCCTGGCCGGCACCGACGTGCGGATCGCCGGCCCGGACGGCGACGCCGTGCCGCCCGGGACGCCGGGGGAGCTGTGGGTGCGCGGCGCGCGGATCACCCGCGGCTACCTGGACGACCCGGCCGCGACGGCCGCAGCCATCGACGCCGACGGCTGGCTGCACACCGGCGACCTGGCCGCGATGGACGCCGGTGGTGCCTGCCGGGTCGTCGGCCGGCTCAAGGACATGATCAAGACCGGTGGGGAGAACGTGTCCCCGGTCGAGGTCGAGGAGGTGCTGGCCGAGCACCCGGACGTCGCCCGGGCCGCCGTCGTCGGGGTGCCGGACGAGCGGTGGGGGGAGCTGGTGGTGGCGTTCGTCGTCCCGGCGGGCGGCCGCGACCCGCACCCGGACGAGCTGACCGCCCACTGCCGGGAGCGGCTGTCGCCGTTCAAGGTGCCGCGTTCGTGGCGGGTCGTGGACGAGCTGCCGATGACCGCCTCGGCCAAGGTGCAGCGCGCCGAGCTGCGCCGGATCGCCGCCGAGCCGTCGACGGTGCCGTGAGGCCCGGGCTGCTGGCCGACCTGGCCGCCGAGGGCGCTGCGCTGGAGGAGCTGCTCGGCACGCTCGAGCCCGCGGACTGGGCCCGGCCCACCCCCGCGGCCGGGTGGACCGTCGCCCACCAGGTCGCCCACCTTGCCTGGACCGACGAGGTCGCCCTGCTGGCCGCCGCGGACCCCGCCGCGTTCGCCGTCCGGGCAGCCGGGGAGCCGGCCGACGCCGTGGTGCGCGGGGCCGAGGAGGGGGCGGTCGACCCGCCCGCGGTGCTGCTGGCCCGGTGGCGGACCGGCCGGGGAGCCCTCGCCGAGGCCCTCGCGGCCGTGCCCGACGGCACCCGGCTGCCCTGGTTCGGCCCGCCGATGAGCGCGGCGTCGATGGCCACGGCCCGGCTGATGGAGACCTGGGCGCACGGCGTGGACGTCGGGGACGCCCTCGGCCGCCCGCCCCGCCCCTCCGCCCGGCTGGACCACGTCGCCCACCTCGGCGTGCGCACCCGGGCGTTCTCCTTCGCCGCACACGGCCGCCCGGCGCCGACGGCCCCGATCCGGGTGGAGCTGACCCGTGCGGACGGCTCGCGCTGGACCGAGGGCCCGCCGGACGCCGGGCAGTCGGTCACCGGGCCACTGCTGGACTTCTGCCTGCGGGTGGTCCAGCGCCGGCCCCGGGCCGCCCTGTCCCTCGTCGCCGTCGGCCCGGACGCCGACGCGTGGCTCGACGTGGCACAGGCGTTCGCCGGCCCGCCCGGACGGGGCAGCGATGGGCTTCCGTGAGGCGGAAGGAGGGCTGTTCTCCGCCGTGACTGCCGTCACGCTGGAGGGGTCGAAGAGGACACCAGCGGGAGGAAACCCATGACGTCGATCGTCCGCAACCAGTGGTACGTGGCCGCCTACGGCCGCGAGGTCGGCCGCGAGCTGTTCAGCCGCACGATCTGCGGGGAGTCGATCCTCTTCTGGCGGACCGAGGCCGGCGAGGTCACCGCGATGAGCGACCGCTGCGTGCACCGCCGGTTCCCGCTCTCGCAGGAGCCCAGCCACCTGGTCGGCGACACCGTCGTCTGCGGTTACCACGGCTTCACCTACGGCGCCGACGGCGGCTGCGTGGCCGTTCCCGGTCAGACCCGGGTGCCGCGCACCGCCCGGCTGAAGAGCTACCCGGTGGTGGAGCAGGACAGCTTCGTCTGGGTGTTCATCGGCGACGCCGAGAAGGCGGAGGGCGCCACGATCCCGCGGGCACCGTGGCTGGCCCAGGAGGGCTGGACGACGGTCAGCGGCATGGAGCCGCTCGCCGCGCGGGCCAGCCTGCTCGTGGACAACCTGATGGACCTCTCGCACGAGACCTACCTGCACGGCGGGTACATCGGGACGCCGGAGGTGGCGAACACCCCGATCACCACCGAGGTCGACGACGCCGCCGGGGTCGTCTACGTCAGC
>NZ_JAAKGN010000184.1:0-8124 GCF_011039295.1 Modestobacter sp. KNN46-3
TCGCCTTCATGCCCACCTACCTGCAGATGGGCTCTGGCCTGTCGGGGGCGAACTCCGGCCTGCTGATGCTGCCGATGACCGCCGGGGTCATCCTGCCCATCCAGAGTTCGGCCGCGGTCATCATGCGGGGCGGGGAAGCCCGCCTCGACCTGGTCCCAGCCCTCGGCGACGAGGGCGGGCAGCGATGCGGTGTAGTCACCGGCCCGCCAGCGGTGCAGCGCGCTGCGCATCACCGAGCCCTGGACGGCGGCGAGCAGGGTGGGCTGGACGTCCAGCTCAGCCCGGGTGCCGGTGCGGGCGGCGAGCCACTCGGCCAGCACCTGCTCACTCCGGGCGAAGGAGGCGGTGAGCCGGGCGGCCAGCGCCGGGTGCGCGTCGACGACCTGCAGCCGCAGCGGCCACAACTCGGTCTCCGCGGCCATCCGCGCGGCCTCGGCGGCGTGCACCGCGCGCAGCGCCTGGACGGGCGTCTCGGTCGCCGGCCGGGCGGACAGTGCCTCGGCCAGGCGGAGTGGGTGCTCCGGGTCCAGGCCGATGACCGCGTCGTCCTTGGACGGGAAGTAGTTGAAGAAGGTGCGGGGTGAGACGTCGGCGTCGGCGGCGATGTCGTCGACCGACACCCGGTCCAGCCCGCGCTCGGCGACCAGTCGCAGCGCCGACTCGTGCAGCGCCGCGCGGGTGGCCTGCTTCTTGCGCTCGCGCAGGCCCGTGGTCACGCCGAGAGCATGCCAGGAAAAGTGCACGCACTGCAAACATGCGTCGACTGCACGGTGTGTCGGTGAGGTTGGGACCTCGTCTCCCCGGTGTGGGAGTGGTCCAGCAGAGCGGGCGGTCATCGGCGAGGATCGGCCGGTGACCGACTCGGAGCTCCCGCCCCTCGCCGTGACCGGGTCGACCGGGCGGCTCGGCGGCCGGGTCGCCCGGCTGCTCGCCGACGCCGGGGTGCGCCAGCGGCTGCTGGTCCGCGACCCCGCGCGTGCCCCGCAGCTGCCCGGCACGACGGTGTCGGTCGCGCCCTACGCCGACCGGTCGGCCGTCCGCGAGGCGCTGGCGGGGGTCGACACGGTGCTGATGGTGTCGGGGAGTGAGTCCGCCGACCGGGTCGAGCAGCACCGCAGCTTCCTGGACGCGGCGGCCGACGCCGGCGTCGGGCACCTGGTCTACGTGTCCTTCCTCGGCGCAGCACCGGACGCGACGTTCCTCCTGGCCCGCGACCACTGGGCGACCGAGCAGCACGCCCGGACCCTGGGCCTGACCACGACGTTCCTGCGCGACGGGCTCTACGCCGACGACATGCCGGAGATGGTCGGCGAGGACGGCGTGCTGCGCGGCCCCGCCGGTGACGGCCGGGCGTCGGTGGTGGCGCTGGACGACATCGCCGCCGTCGCCGCGCTCGTGCTGCAGGACCCGGCGCCGCACGCCGGGGCGAGCTACGACCTGACCGGCCCGGCAGCGCTGACCCTCACCGAGGTCGCCGAGACGATCGCCGCCGGCACCGGCCGGCCGGCGCGCTACCAGCTTGAGACGGTCGAGGAGGCGTACACCTCGCGGGCCTCCTACGAGGCGCCCCGCTGGCTGGTCGACGCCTGGGTCTCCACGTACACGGCGATCGCCGCGGGGGAAATGGCCGCGGTCAGCACCGCCGTCCCGGACCTGCTGGGGCGATCGGCCACTCCGCTCGCCGAGGTGCTGCGGCGGACCACGACCACGGCAGGATGAGCCGGTGACCTCCGCGCCGCACCTCGCCTCCCGGCTGCAGGGCTTCGGGACGACGGTCTTCGCCGAGATGAGCGCGCTGGCCGTCGCCACCGGTGCGATCAACCTGGGCCAGGGCTTCCCAGACGAGCCGGGCCCGCACGAAGTGCTCGACGTCGCCCGGGCGGCGATCGGCACGGCGCACGACCAGTACCCGCCGGGCCCAGGGCAGCCCGACCTGCGGGCGGCGATCGCCGAGCACCAGCAGCGGTTCCGGGGCCTGGCCTACGACCCGGCCGACGAGGTGCTGGTCACCGCCGGGGCGACCGAGGCGCTGACCGCCGCGCTGCTCGGTCTGCTCGAGCCCGGCGACGAGGTGGTGCTGTTCGAGCCGATGTACGACAGCTACGCGGCCGCCGTCGCGATGGCCGGTGGGGTGCTGCGCCCGGTGCCGCTCCGCCCGCCGCCGGCCTCCTCCGGCGAGGTCGCCACGGGCCGGTGGACCTTCGACGAGGCCGAGCTGCGCGCGGCGGTCACCCCGCGGGCGCGGCTGCTGCTGCTGAACACCCCGCACAACCCGACGGGGAAGGTCTTCACCCGGGCCGAGCTGGCGGTGCTGGCGGAGGTGGCCGACGCCGCCGACCTGCTGGTGCTCACCGACGAGGTCTACGAGCACCTGGTGTTCGCCGGCGCCGAGCACGTCTCGATCGCCACCCTGCCCGGCATGCGCGAGCGCACGCTGGTGGTCAGCAGCGGCGGGAAGACGTTCAACACCACCGGCTGGAAGACTGGCTGGGTCTGCGGTCCGGCGGCGCTGGTGTCGGCGGTCCGCACCGCGAAGCAGTACCTCACCTTCGTCAACGGCGGCCCGTTCCAGCCGGCGATCGCCGCCGGGCTCCGGCTGCCCGACACGTACTTCGCCGGGGTGGCTGCCGAGCTCCAGCGCCGCCGGGACCTGTTGGTGGCCGGGCTGGCCGACGCCGGGCTGCCGGTGGTGAGCCCCGAGGCCACCTACTTCGCCACCGTCGACGTCCGCCCGCGGCAGCCCGACGGGGACGGCATCGCGTTCTGCCGGTCGCTGCCCGGGCGCGCCGGGGTGGTCGCCGTCCCGACCGTGGTCTTCTACTCACCGGAGCACGCGGAGCTGGGACGGCACCTCGTGCGGTTCGCGTTCTGCAAGCGGGACGAGGTGCTGGCCGAGGCGGCGCAGCGGTTGAGGAGGCTGGCGTGAAGATCGCAGCGGTGCAGCACGACATCGTCTGGGAGGACCGGGACGCGAACTTCGCGCGACTGGCCCCGCAGGTGGCCCGTGCCGTCGGTGCCGGGGCGGAGCTGGTGCTGCTCACCGAGACGTTCTCCACCGGCTTCTCGATGACGCCCGGGATCGGCGAACCGGAAGGTGGGCCGTCGTCGGAGTTCCTCGCCGCGCAGGCCGCCGAGCACGGCGTCTGGGTGGCCGGCACCTGCCCGGAGACCGACGTCGAGGGCGAGCTGCCCTACAACACGTTCGTGCTCGCCGGCCCGGACGGCACCGCGCACCGGTACCGCAAGCTGCACCCCTTCGCCGACGAGCGGACCCGGTTCCGCTCCGGCACCGGCCCGGTCACCGTCGAGGTCGGGGGACTGCGGATCACCCCGTTCATCTGCTACGACCTGCGCTTCGCCGACGTCTTCTGGGCCGCAGCCCCGGACACCGACGTCTACCTGGTGCCGGCGAACTGGCCCAGCCCGCGCCGGCACCACTGGTCGGCGCTGCTGCAGGCCCGGGCGATCGAGAACCAGGCCTACGTGGTCGGTTGCAACCGGGTCGGCACGGCCGGCGACGGCACCGAGCACGCCGGGGACAGCCGCATCGTCTCCCCGATGGGCGAGCTGCTGGCCACCGCCTCGGGGGTGGAGACGATCGTGCTGGCCGACGTCGACGCCGCCGAGGTGGCCGCCACCCGGGACCGCTTCCCGTTCCTGGGCGACCGCCGCCACCTGGCCGACCGCAAGAGCTGAGCAGGAGGTGCCCCGGGGTCGATCCGGGGTACCGGCGCACCGTGCCCACCCGCCGCGCGTTCCTCGCCGCCTGCGGTCAGCTGACCGGGGCCGCCCTGCTGGCGGCCTGCAGCGGGAACGGACAGGAGGGCGGTGCCCCTGGTCCGGGGGGTGGCGGGGAGGCGGCGCCGGACCCCGCCGTGCTGACCGTGCGACCGGACAGCGTCTCGCCGACCGGGTCGCCACCGGCCCCCGGCACCCACCCGCTGGGCCTGGCCGAGGACCGGGACGCGCTGCTCCACGTGCCCCCGGGCCTCCCCGTGGACCAGGCTGCGCCGCTGGTGGTCACGCTGCACGGCGCGGGCGGGAACGCCGAGGGCGGACTGGCGCCGCTGCGCGGACTCGCCGACGAGCACGGTCTGCTCCTGCTGTCCCCGCCTTCCCGCGGGAGCACGTGGGACGCGATCGGGAGTGACTGGGGCCCGGACGTCGAGCTGATCGACCGAGCGCTGCGTGAGGTGTTCGGGCTGTTGCCCGTCGACCCCGGACGGATCGCCGTCGCCGGGTTCTCCGACGGCGCCTCCTACGCACTCGGCCTGGGGCTGGCCAACGGCGACCTGTTCAGCGACGTCATCGCCTTCTCGCCGGGCTTCGTCCCCCCGGCCCCTCGCACCGGCCGCCCTCCGGTCTTCGTCTCGCACGGGGTCGACGACGAGGTGCTGCGGGTGGAGCGGACCAGTCGGCAGATCGTCCCGGCGCTGCAGGAGGACGGCTACGAGGTGACCTACCGCGAGTTCGACGGGGGGCACACCGTGCCCCCGGAGGTGGCCCGGGAGGCCGTCGACCGGCTCGTCCGGGCGGGCGGTTGACCGGCCAGATCGGGCCGCTGTGCCCCCCGGTGGGCATGCCGGGTCGTCAGAGCGGGCAGGCTGGAGGACCCTGGAGCAGGTACGCACCAGGTGAGGACGACGAGATGTGCAGGAGCTAGAGGATGCCGCAGGGCACGGTCAAGTGGTTCAACGCGGAGAAGGGCTTTGGGTTCATCGAGCCCGACGATGGTGGGCAGGACGTGTTCGCGCACTTCTCGGCGATCGCCGACGACGGGGGCTTCCGCAGCCTGGACGAGGGGCAGCGGGTCGAGTACACCGCCAGCGCCGGCGACCGCGGCATGCAGGCCGACTCCATCCAGCCCCTGGGTGGCGGCGGTGGCCGGCCCGCCCGTGAGGAGCGCGGGCACCGCGACGACCCCCGGCAGGTCCGCGCGCCGCAGGCCCCCCGCAGTGGCGGGGGCGGCTCGGAGGGCACGGTCCGCTGGTTCAACGCCGAGAAGGGCTTCGGGTTCATCGAGCCCGACGAGGGCGGGGACGACGTGTTCGTGCACTTCTCCGCCATCGCCGACGACGGTGGCTACCGCAGTCTGGAGGAGGGCCAGCGGGTCGAGTACACCGCGAGCCCCGGCGACCGCGGCATGCAGGCCGACTCGGTCCAGCCGCTCGGCGGGGGCCGGGCACCCCAGCGCGAGGAGCGCGGCCGCCGGGACGCGCCCGCCCCGCGCGGTGGGCGCGGTTCCGAGGGCACCGTGCGGTTCTTCAACGCCGAGAAGGGCTTCGGGTTCATCGAGCCCGACGAGGGCGGGGACGACGTGTTCGTGCACTTCTCCGCCATCGAGGACGACGGTGGCTACCGCAGCCTGGACGAGGGGCAGCGGGTCGAGTACACCGCCAGCCCCGGCCAGCGCGGCATGCAGGCCGACTCGGTCCGCCCGCTCGGCGGCGGGCGCCCGCCGGCCCGGTACGACGACCGGCGTGACGACCGACGCGACGACCGGCGGGACGACCGGCCCCGTCGGGACGACCGCGGCGCGCGCGCTCCGCGGGCTCCCCGCGGCGGCGGTGCCGGCGGCCAGGGCACCGTGCGGTTCTTCAACGCCGAGAAGGGCTTCGGGTTCATCGAGCCCGACGAGGGCGGAGACGACGTGTTCGTGCACTTCTCCGCCATCGCCGACGACGGTGGCTACCGCAGCTTGGACGAGGGGCAGCGGGTCGAGTACACCGCCAGCGCCGGCGACCGCGGCATGCAGGCCGACTCCGTCCAGCCGCTCTGACACCTCCCGCTGACCGCCGGGCACCCGCGGCGGTCAGCGGGACGGACGGCCCGCCGCCGACCCTGGGTGCGCCGTCGCGAACGAGGGAACAGATGGTCACCGAGCGAGACCGCAGGACGCCGGAGGCGCCGGCCTGGACCCGGCGCTACGCCGACGGGGTCCCTGCGGAGGTGGAGGTCCCCCGGGAGACCGTCCCCGACCTGCTGACTGCGGCGGCGCAGCGGTTCCCGGACCGGCCGGGGCTGGAGTTCTTCGGCGCGACGACGAGCTACGCCGAGCTCCGGGACGCCGTCGCCCGGGCCGCGACGGTGCTGCGCGACCTGGGGGTGCGGCCCGGTGACCGGGTGGCCCTGGTGCTGCCCAACTGCCCGCAGCACGTGGTCGCGTTCAACGCCGTCCTGCGGCTGGGTGCGATCGTGGTCGAGCACAACCCGCTGTACACCCCCGAGGAGCTCGGCCAGCAGTTCCGCGACCACGGGGCCGCCGTCGCGATCGTCTGGAACGTGGTCGCCCCCGTCGTCCAGGGCCTGGACGCACCGGAGCTGCGCGAGGTGCTCGCGGTCGACCTCAGCCGGGCGCTGCCGCTGGTCAAGCGGCTGGCGCTGCGGCTGCCGGTGCCCAAGGCCCGGGCCACCCGGGCAGCGATGACCAAGCCCGCCCCCGGGACGACGTCCTGGGACGCCGTGGTGGCCGGGGCCACTCCGCTGGAGGAGGCCCACCCGGGCCCGGCCCACGAGGACGTGGCGCTGCTGCAGTACACCGGCGGCACCACCGGCAGCCCCAAGGCCGCCGTCCTCACCCACCGGAACCTGATCGCCAACGTCACCCAGTCCCTCGCCTGGGTGCCCCAGCTGCGGGCGGGCGAGGAGGTCTTCTACGGCGTCCTCCCGCTGTTCCACGCCTACGGCGTGCTGCTGTGCCTGGCTGCAGCGGTGCGGCTGGGTGCGGTGCTGGTGCTGTTCCCGCGCTTCGACGTCGACCAGGTGCTGGCCGCGGCCAAGAAACGGCCGCCGACGTTCTTCCCCGGGGTGCCGCCGATGTACCAGCGGCTGGCCGCTGCGGCCGAGGAGCGCGGCGTGGACCTGTCGGGCACCCGGGTGGCGATCTCCGGGGCGATGCCGCTGCCGCTGGAGACCGCGCAGCTGTGGGAGCGGGTGACCGGCGGGCTGGTCGTGGAGGGCTACGGGATGACCGAGGCCTCGCCCATCGTGATCGGCAACCCGGTGGGGCCGACCCGCCGGACCGGCACCGTCGGGCTGCCGTTCCCGTCGACCCGGATGCGGGTGGTCGACCCGGAGGACCCGACCGTCGACCGGGCGCCGGGGGAGCGCGGCGAGCTGCTGGTGCAGGGGCCCCAGGTGTTCTCCGGCTACTGGAATCGGCCGGAGGAGACCGCTGCCGTCCTGCTGCCCGGCGGCTGGCTGCGCACCGGCGACGTGGTCGAGGTCGACGACGACGGGTTCGTCCGGATCGTCGACCGGATCAAGGAACTGATCATCACCGGCGGCTTCAACGTCTACCCCTCCGAGGTCGAGGACGTGCTGAAGGCGGTCGACGGCATCACCGACGCCGCCGTCGTCGGCCTGCCCGGCAAGAACGGCGAGGACGTCGTCGCCGCGGTCGTGCTGGAGCGGGAACTCGACCTGGACGCCGTTCGGGAGTCCATCCGTGGGTCGCTGGCCGCCTACAAGGTGCCGCGGCGGATCGTGGCGGTCGACGACCTGCCCCGCTCGCAGATCGGCAAGGTCCTGCGCCGCGAGGTCCGCGACCAACTGCTCGCCGACTAGCGGGACTGCTCGGGCCGGCTGCTCCCCGAGTGGTTCGGTGGGCTTCCCGAAACCGCCCTCCGAGCGAGTCGGTGCTGGTGTCCCTGAGCGGCCCATTCAGGGACACGCCCCGTGGAGCCGCCGGACGTTCCCGCGGAAACGCGGTCAAGGTGAGCGGCTTGACCACGTTCCCGCGGGAACGTCTCGCCTCCGGCGACGAGCGTCCTTGAGCGGCCCACTCTGGGACTCCGCTCCTCCACGTCAAGGGAGCCGACCGTAAGGCGAGTGCCTCAACTCCCGACCGGCGGGATCAGTCTCGGCGGCTTGCCCGGTCACGACTTGAGCGCAAGGCCAAGAACACGCCGGCCGCGCCCAGCAGCGTGGCGACGAAGCCGAGGCCGACCGCGAGTCCGAGCAGCTGGCCGGCAACCGTTCCGAGGACGGCGCCTAGCTGTACTGCCCGGAGACGTTGGTGCAGCGGGTGATCGGTGGGAGGTTGCCCAGGGCGGTGTGGGGCCGGTGGTGGTTGTAGTGGTGCAGCCAGCCTGACAGGGCTGCGCGGCGGGCCTTCTCGGAGGT
>NZ_JAAKGN010000185.1:0-8107 GCF_011039295.1 Modestobacter sp. KNN46-3
GCCCACTAGATCGCCGATCTGCTCGCGGGAGAGGTGCTCGTCGTCTGCGAGGGCGAGGAACGCGGCCCGGCGCTCTGCGGCGACCCTGCTCGCGAATGTGGTCACGGCCCGCCGCTTGCCGGTGTGGTCCACGAACGCGATCGAGGTGGCGGCTGGATTGATCAGCCCGTTGAGGAACTGGAGCATCTTCGCGTTCGCGCCAGGCATGTCCTGCCGAGCGCTCTTCAAGACCTCGGCGAGCGCCGCGATGATCGCCTCGGCCGCTTGGGTCTGCTCCTCGGTCGAGAACGTCAGCACCGGCGTGGGCTTCGGCTCGCTGCTCTTCCCCTGGGTCACCGGGTCCTCCTCATGTCGGTATCTGCTTGCACTACCGGTATCGACATGTCCGCTGCTGACCTGAACACAGACTGTGTTCATCCATTCGGCCGCGCTCTGCACCTGATCGCCGCATCCGCGATGCTCAGCCCCGTCCCACCCGCACGCGCCGCCGCAGGACGGGACGACCGAGCCTGCTGTTGCGCGACAAGGCCCGGCGGACCTTCAGTCAGCAGCGCCGGGATGCCGGTAGTCGCGGCCCCGGCCGCGGCGCAGGAAGCCCCCGGATGGGGGTTGGGGGCGAGCAGTGTCCCCGGTTCGGGGTGCTTGCGGCTCAGCCGGGCACCTACGGTTGCCCGGCGCCCTCCCGTCTTCGGCAGGGGCCTGGTCTCCTGAAGGCTTCCCAGCCCGCGCGTAGGCGCGCTGGCCGCCACTCGCAGCGGTGCAGTACGGCGGCACGCCGGTACACCAGCACGGCATCCAGCAGCCCGGACGGCCTTCTGGATGCACACCGGCCGGTCCTGGGCGCCGTGCATCCAGAAGGCCAGCGACAGCCAGCGGTGGTTGTCTGGCTGTCTACATCTGTGGACGTGGCTGCGGTCCCTCCGGGTCTGCGGCGGCCATGGCTGCATCGCTTCGCTCGCAGCATGAGCCGCGTCCATCCCTCCGGGACCTTGCGCAGCAGGGATCGCTCCGCAACCCTCTCCTCCGCTTCGCTCCGTAGAGGGCGTGCTGTGCTCGCCCACACCTCGGCTGAGGCAGAGGACCGAGACCCCAGGTGACCAGACGAGGGGGACCGGAGTGGGTCGGGACCAGGGGCGGTACCGGATAGCCGCGCAATGCGCCGGTCGCCGAGCAGGTCGGGTGCGGTTTTTCCCGGCTTCGCCGGGGCGGGGGAAGAGCGAAGAGCAGACGCGATCCGCGCAGCGGGTTGCGCCTGTAAGGCCCCGAGCGGAGCGAGGGACAAGAACCCTGAGCGCAGCGAAGGGGGTAGTGGACTCCCGTCGATGGTCGGCGAGGTGACCCTCCCTGCGGTGTGCCCGTGGACCGGGGTACCCGGGGGATCGGTGTCCCGGTCTCCCTCCCTGGCCGAGTGCCGCGTGCACCGGGACCCCGCGAGAAGGGGACCGGGAAGCCCGGGTCACCTCCCTCCTCCCAGTCTGCTGACACGAGGGAGCACCGGAACCCCGATCTCGACTCTGACCCACCCGCCGCAGTACCCGCAGGGGGACCCGCTGGCCGGGATCCCGGTCCCTCCCTGGCCGAGCACGCCCTCCCCGCAGCGAAGCAAGGGGACGGGTTGCGCCCCAGTCCCTCCGAGCACGCCCTCCCCGCAGCGAAGCAAGGGGACGGGTTGCGGACTCACCCACGACAGCGACCCACCGGGTGGAGCGCACGTGGACCGAAGACGTCAGCCGACCAGCGAGCGCAGCGACCGGAGTCCCTGAGGTGGCTCGTGGCGGGCTGTCTCATCGGGAGGCTCGGCTGGCCGCTGACCTGCACGTTTATGCAGTTCCATGCATCATCATCGCCGTTGGTCAGAGACAACGGCGAAACAAGTACCCCGACCAAGGTCAAGACTGAGGGGTGGGCGATCCGACGCATCAGGGGCAACCGTTATCCCTAAGCGCCGAGGAGTCTTGATGAGCATCAACCCCCACCACGCCGAGTCCGTCTTCGACGTCCCCGAAGAGGTCGACCTCTTCCCCTCCCTACCCCTAGCGCGCACCGCGGCCGAGGAGGCACCCTTCCTTCTCCCTGCATCGGCACATCCCGTCGATGAGGGGCAGGCCGCTAGCCGGGGTCCCTCCCCGGCGAGAAAGCGGTCCCGCCGCCGGGTGGGGGAGCGCAGGGTCATCCCGCAGGGGAGGGATTACGCCCTGGTCCTGCTACTGGCCAGATGCAGATACCTGACTGCCCCGCAGGTGATGCGAGCCGTGTGGCCGAGGGAGGCGATGCCACCGAGGCAGAGCGTTCATAACCTCCTCGGCCGCCTCCAGCAAGCGGGCCTGGTCGAGAAGTGCACCCCGCTGGACACCCGCTGGCCGGTCTACCAACTGACCAGCGCGGGTCACGAGGTCGCGAGCAAGGTCGACCCGAGCCTCATGCTCCAGCGCATCGCCCACCCCGCAGCGGCCACGCTGGAGCACACCCTCGCGGTCAACACGATGGTGATCTTGTGGGAGACCGGCCGCGGCTGGCTTCCTGAGGGCTTCGAGGTCGGCCGAGTGATCACCGAGCGCGTGATCACCGCTCAGGACAAGCAACCGCCGCGGCGGCCGGAGCAGTTCCAGCGCCGCCAGCAGCCGCAGGTCTTCATGGCGCCAGGTGGTGCTGTCCAGGACGCCGATGAGCCGACCTACGGCTACCTGACCATCGACGGCCGCCGCGGCTTCCCTGACGCCCTCCTGCTGCCCGCAGGCGCCCAGGGCGTGCAAGGGGCGATCGCGGTCGAGTACCAGCGGACCCACAAGGAGGTGCGCGACTTCGCGTCGGTGCTCCTCGGCTACCGCCGGACTGCTGAGCGGACCGGCAAGTACGCCGCGGTGCTCTACGTCAGCCCCGACCAGAGCACGCTGAACAACGTCATCGCAGCAGCAGTCGAGGTCGGCGCCGAGCACCTGCTCATCACCCAACTCGCTCCTCGCCCGCTCTGGAAGGAGTGGCCAGCGCGGACGACCCCGCTCCAGCCGAAGCGTCCCCGCGAGAAGTCGGAGTACGAGCGGTGGCAGCGGCTCATCCCATCAGCGGACCGGCACCTGGTCCCGGAGTACATCCGCGCAGGATGGACCCCGGAGGCCGCGGCCGAGCACCTCGCCTCGCAGGCGTCCTAGCCACTGGTCCGGACGGTTCCAGGCCCCGCCCCAGACATCGGGGGGCGGGGCCTGGTCGTTGATGAGGTCAGTCCCCGCTCCAAGAGTCGGCGGTGAGTGTCAGGGTGCTACTTGCCCGCTGCAACGCATCGTCGATGTCCTTGGTCATGCTGCCGGGCTTCCGCGCCAGGCTGGCGGCCAACTCGATCTGATCGACCGCGTAGCGAACACCCTGGCGGCCGTCGAGGTTGAGGGACCTCTCCACGCGGTCCAGGTCGATGACGTAGCCCTTGCTGCTTGGGCTGGTAGTGATCACCGCCCCATCGAGGGCATCCGCGGCGGCGCGCAACTCCCGCTCCATCTGCTGGCCGGTCACGCCCTGCCGAGCCAGGATGGTCACCTGCTCGATGCGGCGGACAGCCTCGTGCACGGCCCGCACGCGCTCGGGAGGCAGGCCCTCCTCTACCCCTGTGAGGTCTAGGTAGGTGCCGGTGTATCTGGGGTCTTCGTCGCTCATGCGCGCACCGTAAGTGTCCAGCCGGGCTGATGTTGGCGTAGCGCGTGCGCCCGCTCGGTGGACCTGCTGACCCGCAGGACTGGAAGGTCGAGGCCCCGCCTCCCGACGTCGGGAGGCGGGGCCTGATGGGGATGTGGGTCAGGTGCGGATGGGGGTCAGCGGACCGACGGCCGGAACAGCGCCGTCTCGCTCTGCGTGCGCATGCGCGCCTCGGTGAGCCTGGAGACCGCCTCGGCGACCGTCAGGGTCTGACCGACTGGCTCGCTGGCCAGGAGCATCAGGAGCCGGTGCAGGCGCCGTAGCGCTCGGATCTCGTCGCTGGGGCTGGTTCCGGTCCACCAGGTCAGCCAGTCGACCGGAACCGCGAGCGCGGTGCAGGCGGTCCGGTAGTGCGTCCGCCAGGCGAACACGTCGGTACCGAGTTCGGTCAGGTCCTTGGTGGACAGGTAGAGCGCCTCACGGACCTGGGGGTCTGTTAGCGGAACGCCCGGCGATGGTGCCGGGACGATCAGGGCGCTGAGGAAGGGCTGCTGCTGGGGTGTGTGTGTAGTTGTCACGGGAGACAGGGGTGCCGGTGCGCCGGGCGGCTGCAATCAACCCGGTCCTCGGTGCTGGTCCGGCACCGCGACTGGCACCCGGTGGTTCTGCTCATGGAACCGGCCGCAGACGCGCGATGGTCCGAAACCGGACCCATTTGGTCGTAGTTCCGGACCATCGAGAGCGGACCAGGCGTGCTTCCGTCAGCCGACGCTGACGAGCGGTTGCGAGCCTTGGGCCTCCAGCGCCCGGAGCAGGTTCCGGCCCGTCTTCTCCGACTTGCCGAGGCGAGCGCCGAGGTCCACGGCCCGGATGCCCGGCTCGCTGGCGACGATCTCTCGGGCCGCGCTGAGGAGCGCCTCGCTGACCTTGGGGCGTGCCGGTCCAGGGGATGTGGGCTGTGCGGCGGTGACGTTCGGCTCGACGACCTCAGCAACCCTGAGGGAAGTCCGGGTGGACTCCGGTGCCCGACGCGGCACCGGGGCGCTCACCGCCGCCTGGGTGGTCCGGGCGGCGCGCTCCTCAGCGCGACGCTGCCGTTCCTCCTCGCGCTCAGCAGCCAGCCGAGCAGCCTCGGCTACCTCGGCCGCCCGGACGATTTCGTGCTGCCGGTGTGAGATCAGCAGGTGCCACACCAGCGCGAAGCCCACAGGGGGCAGGGCGGCGACGAACCAGCCGACCGGCGTCTGCTGCCCATGCATGACGTTGCCCAGGAGGCTGAAGGTCGTGAAGCCCAGCACCAGGAGCCACGGGTAGGTGCCCCGCTGGCCGCGCAGGGTGGCGTACAGCGTCGCCAGGCTGGCTGCGGCGATCGTCCCGTCGAGGATGAGCGGGAACATCCAGGCGAGCGTTGCCGGGACCCCCTGGGCCATGGCCAGCAGGCGGAGCGCGTCGTAGGAGAGCACCGCAGCGCAGGACGCGATGAGGACGCTTGCCAGGATCATCAGGCGGCCGATCCGAGCGATCGTCTGCTCGGACGCGATCGGGTGGGCGATGGTGGTGGTGCTCATGCTTGGTCCGTCGAGTCAGCGGTGGCGTCTACGTCGGTCGTGGTGGTGGGTCGGCCGACCGGTCCACCTTCGGGTGCCCGGCGCACCGCCGCGCTCGCGTTCGCTTCCTGCCGGGAGCGGCCGATGCTCGGGGCGAGAATCTGGTCGACCCGGGGCGGGGTGAGACCGAGGTGACCGGCCAGGTCCGAGCGCTTCAGGCCGCCGCGCTGGAGCGCCTCTAGGGCACGGAGCCGGAAGTCACTCCAGGTCCCCATAACGGTGGAGCCGACCTTGGATCCGGCCACGTGCTGCTGTACGTACTCCTGGGCGACGATCGCGCGCTCCGCGTCGTCCTTGGCGAGGCTCATCAGGCGCTCCTGGAGCGTGGAGAGTTCACCGCGGACCTCGCGGCGCAGTTCGCTCTTGCGTTCGCGGGTGACGTGCTCGTAGGTCTCCACGGCCGGGCGGGGCTTGCGGGGCATCTCCACTACTCCTTCCAAAGGGTCCCTTTTGTCATCGGCCCAGGCGCGAGCCGCCTTGAGCCTCGATCACCCGAAAGATTCGCGATCTTCCTCAGCCTGAGTGTAAAGGGTCCCTTTGTCAATCCTGTCACCCATAGGGACAGCACCAGCGGCCATCGTCTCGTCGCTGCGCTCCTCGACCCTCCCCGTGTCCTCGCGCGCAGCGCCACGGGCCGAGGAGAACCCCTCCACCGCTCCGACGGGTTTCTGACGCTCAGACCGTGGTGTCCCCGTCGGCATGCTGCTGCGAAGGAAGCGGAGCACCCGGGTACGCCGGATGCCCACGCAACCGCCGCCACCACCGCACTCGCGCGGGGAGAACATGCTCGGCCAGCGCTTCGTTGATCCAGGTCCGCTCCTGCTGAATCTCACCGAGCACCCTCACGCGCCTCGCTTCGAGGCGCCCCAGAGCCGCAGCAATCGCCGCAGGCTGGCGGGTGTTGGTCGCCTCGGCCGACAGCGCCCGGTCCTGGTCATAGGCGACGAGGACCTCCTGAAGGCCCTCGTGCGCGTAGACGTACCGCGTCGACAGGACCTCCCGCCAGGCCGCATCTGCTGCCTCGACCCGCTCATGAGGAACAGGGGAACGCTTCCCGGCCACGGCGTCCGCGCACTGCCCGTAGACCACGAAGATCGTGTCGATCGCTCGACACACGTCCGCGGCGAACCGGGTGCGCTCCTCGATCCGCCCGGTCAGCCACTCCCGCTGCCACCCCAGTTGCTCGCGCTGCCTGCTCAGGTACGCCCCGATGAGGGTTCCCAGCAGTACGCCTACGACGCCGATCGTCGGGCCTAGGACCCAGCCCAGACCGGTTACGCCCGTGGTGACTGTCCCGTTCATGCAGAGATCGTCACGGAGATGTCGCTGGTCAGCAGCGCGCCCACTCCCGCAGCCACCCGCTGGGCAGATTTCTGCGCTGAGGAGGCGACGTTAGGCATGTGCTCTGTCCATGCTCCTCATCAGACGGCCGCCCGGCCGTCCCAGGGTCGAGGGGAGGGCAGGTGCCGCAACTCCGCACGCGCCCCGCAACTCCTCGCCCATGCTGGCGAGCAGGCCGCGAACCGGTTGTAGGGAAGAGGAAGGCCGAACGCGAGGAGGGCAGATCGAGCAGTTCGTGCAGAACGCGCAGACATCCCTCTCACACCTGGTGCACGCACCGCGTCAGCACGCATCCTCCGTGCTGACGCAGCACCGCAGACAGTCCAGAAAGGCGAGACGGCCGCCCGCGGCAACGGGCGACCGTCTCGGGATCCCCAGCAGGCAGCAGTCCCCGTCAAGGCACCACAACAACTAGGAGAACCCCGCCGTGACCATAGAACCGGGCCGTCACGCCCACCAGGGACCGCCTCACGCTCTCCCGACGACGAGGTGGGCAGTCATCGCCTACGCGCTGACCGTGCTCATCGGCATCCTCGCGCTCCTGATCACCCGGCAGCCCAGTGCAGTCGGGGATGTCATCAGCCCTCTCCTCATGCCCCTGGGCTGGCTGCTGGGCCACTCGATGACAGGCGACTCGCCCGCTCGCGGCCTGTGAACGCAGAGGACCCCGCTCCCTGGGGCTGAGTCAGGAAGCGGGGTCCTCGTTGTCGCGGGTCAGTCCTGAGTGCTCAGGGCCTCCCCATCGACTGCCTGCGTGGCCTCGTACTCACGCCACGCATGGGTGTTCTCGGCCCACTCGGTGAGCGCCTTGAACACCCCGGGCTTGTCGATCGGGGGGAGCAGGCGCACCGGCAGCGCGACCTCCTCCTCACCCACCGAGCCGTCAGGCTGCTCGGTGGGCACCATCCGGGTGAGCGCCCGGTAGCCGGTCAGGAACCGGGCCTGGCCCCGGTGGATGCCACCAGCGACCTCAGCACGGTCCAGGACACGCGCCTCGTGTTGGCTCATGCCCGAGGACTGTGTGGCCGCGGGGATGGCCCCGATGCCGCCCTGTGCGGCGCGTAGCGCCAAGCCGACGCCGCCCTGAGCCGATCCCTCACCGACGTTCCCCAGCCAGATCGCGCCCTTGCGGGTGCTGTTCTCAACCTGCTCGTGCAGCCGCGTTGACCCGGAGTCGGGGAAGATGACCTTCTCGCCGAACCCGGAGAGCAGTGAGGACCCATAGACGGGGTTTTCGGTGACCTGCTCATCAGTCTGGGTGCAGGCCAGTACGTGCACCCCGAAGGCGCGATCGTTGGATACGAAGCCGGACAGCCCGGGGACCGGAGCCGCCGCCAGTTCGTCGAGTGCCAGGAGCATCTCGGCGTCCTCATCGCTGTAGGTCCGGCGCCGGGCCTCGATGATCTGGCTCATCATCAGCGCGACCAGCGGACCCACCGCCTTGGCCTCAGACCCAGCCGTGGTGACCACGTAGACGGTGCCCCAGCCCCAGTGGGTCCGCAGCCAGGACTGCGGGTCGAAGTCGGCGTCGTCGG
>NZ_JAAKGN010000186.1:0-8082 GCF_011039295.1 Modestobacter sp. KNN46-3
TGGTGCGCCAGGGGGTGTCGGTCGCGCCGTTCAAGGCGCAGAACATGAGCAACAACTCCATGGTCACCGCCGACGGCGCCGAGATCGGCCGCGCCCAGGTGATGCAGGCCGCGGCTGCCCGGGTGGAACCCGAGGCCGCGATGAACCCGGTGCTGCTCAAGCCGGGCGGGCAGAACGCCAGCCAGGTCGTCGTCCTCGGCAAGCCCGTCGCCGACGTCACGGCGCTGTCCTACCGGCCGATGAAGGCCGCGCTGCTGGAGCAGGCGCTGGCCTGCCTGGCCGACCTGCGCTCCCGGTTCGACGTGGTGGTCTGCGAGGGCGCCGGCTCCCCCACCGAGATCAACCTGCGTGCCGACGACATCGCCAACATGGGCCTGGCCACCGCCGCCGGGCTGCCCGTGGTGGTGGTCGGCGACATCGACCGGGGCGGGGTGTTCGCTGCCCTCTACGGCACCGTCGCGCTGATGCCCCCGGCCGACCAGGCGCTGGTCGCCGGCTTCCTGGTCAACAAGTTCCGCGGCGACGTCCGGCTGCTGGCCCCGGGTCTGGACCAGCTCACCGCGCTCACCGGCCGGCCGACGCTGGGGGTGCTCCCCTGGCGCAGCGGGCTGGAGATGGACGTCGAGGACTCCCTGGGCGTCGACGCCGTCCGCGCCCCCGCCGGCCCACCCCACGGGGCGGACGTGCTGCGGGTGTCGGTCGCCCGGCTGCCCCGGCTGTCCAACTTCACCGACCTGGATGCGCTCGCCACCGAGCCCGGCGTGCTGCTGCGCTACGCCACCCGGCCCGAGGAGCTGGCCGACGCCGACCTGGTGGTGCTGCCCGGGACCCGGTCCACCGTCGCCGACCTGCAGTGGCTGCGGGAGACCGGGCTGGCCGACGCCGTCGCCCAGCGGGCCGCCGAGGACCGCCCGGTGCTGGGCATCTGTGGCGGCCACCAGATGCTGGCCCGCACGATCAGCGACGACGTCGAGTCCCGGGCCGGCGTCGTCCCCGGGCTCGGGCTGCTGCCCGCCGACGTGACCTTCGCCCGGGAGAAGACGCTGGGCCGGCCCTCCGGGTCCGCCCTGGGTCAGCCGGTCCGCGGGTACGAGATCCACCACGGCGTGGTGCGCCTGGACGACGGCGCCGAGCCGTTCCTGGACGGCGCCCGCGCCGGCTCGGTCTTCGGGACGACGTGGCACGGCGCCCTGGAGTCCGACGGCTTCCGCCGGGCCTTCCTGACCGAGGTCGCCAGGATCGCCGGCCGGCGGTTCACCGTGGCCCCCGACACGGACTTCGCGCACCAACGCGAGGCCCGGCTCGACGCACTCGGCGACCTGATCGCCGAGCACGCGGACACCGACGCCCTGTGGCGGCTGGTCGAGACCGGGCCACCGGCCGGGCTGCCGGTGCTGGCCAGCGGGCTCAGCCCGCGCTGACCCGAGCCCGCACCTCGTCGGGCCACGGCACCGGCCGACCGTCGGCGGTCGCCACGTAGGTGGTCTGCACGGTGCAACAGACCCGCTCGCCCACCCGCACGGTGAGCAGGAGCGTCAGGCTGGTGCGGCCGAGCTTCGTCAGCTCGGCGTCGACGGCGACCGTGTCGCCGTACCGGGCCGAGGAGCTCCAGTCCAGCGCGGTGGCCTTGACGAGGTACTCGACGCCCCAGGCGTCCAGTGCCCCGTGCGGGACCCCGACCGTGCCCCACCAGGCGGTGACCGCCTCGTCGGCCCAGGTCAGGTAGTGGGCGTTGAAGACGACGCCCTGCTGGTCGCACTCGACGAACCGGACGGGAGCACTCCACACCGCAGGCACGAGGCGGCAGGTTACCGACCACCTCCGGAGGCACGGCCGTTACCGTCGGAGCCGTGACTGCCGCCCCCGACACCACCGCTGCCGACCTCGAGGTGCTGGCCGGCTACCGGGCCCCGTCCCAGCTGGTGCTCGACAAGGTCATCGACCGGGTCGACGAGCACTGCCGCGCCTTCATCAGCCGGTCGCCGTTCGCCACGCTGGCGACCGCCGACGCCGAGGGGTGGCCGGACGTCTCCCCGCGCGGCGGTGAGCCGGGTTTCGTGCACGTGCTCGACGAGCACCGCCTGGCACTGCCCGACCGGCAGGGAAACAACCGGGTCGACGGCCTGCGCAACCTGGTCGCCAACCCGCGGGCGGCGCTGCTGTTCTTCGTGCCCGGCTGCGACGAGACGCTGAAGGTCTACGGGACGACGTCTCTCGCCGGCGCCGGCGACCTGGGCATCGACTTCACCGAGTTCGGCCGCGAGCCCCGTTCCGTGCTGGTCGTGCAGGTGGAGCGGGCCTACTTCCAGTGCGGCAAGGCCCTGATGCGCTCGCGGCTGTGGGACCCCTCGGCCCAGGTCGACCGCTCGACGATGACGCCGTTCGGCCAGGTGCTCAAGGACCACTGCGCGCTGGAGACCCCGCTGCCCGACGACGCGACGATCCGCGCGGACCTCGCCCAGGAGCTCTAGGTCCTGTCGGTGGCCGGGTGCAGCATGCCCGGCATGGCACACACCTTCCAGGTCACCGTCGACTCGGTCGCACCCCACCCGCTCGCCGACTGGTGGGCCGATGCGCTGGGCTGGGAGCGAGAACCCACCGACGAGGCCTTCATCCGCCGCATGGTCGACGCCGGCCACGCGACCGAGGCCGACACCATGCGGTACGACGGCCAGCTCGTCTGGACGGCCGGCGCGGCGATCAACCACCCCACGGGCGGGGCGCCGCGGGTGCTGTTCCAGCTGGTCCCCGAGCCGAAGACGGTGAAGAACCGGGTGCACCTCGACGTGCGGGTGGGCGCGGAGGCCGTGGACGCCGAGGTGGCGCGGCTGACCGCGCGCGGGGGCACCGTGCTGCACGAGGGCCACCAGGGTCCCCACCGCTGGGTGACGATCGCCGACCCGGAGGGCAACGAGTTCTGCCTCACCTGACCGCGGCCCCCTGCTGAGCCCGCGGAACGGGGAGCACAGGGCCGTCCGTCAGTCGGTGCGGTGTTCCCGCTCGGCCTTGCGGTCGGCCACGGCGCGCTGGGCCAGCAGGCGCCGCCGCTCGTTGCGGCGCTGTCGGTCCGGCGTCCGGTAACGGGCGTCCTCGACCAGCTGCCAGGCGGCGAGGGCGCTCGCGCGCACCGCCGGTGGCACGAGCATCTCCGCCGGGTGCACCGGCTCGACCATGGCCATCTCGCGACCCTCTTCCCCCATGGCGACCGGATCGTGCCGCCGTCAGAAGTGTGACCCGGCAGCCCGTGAGCGAACCGTTGTCGTGACCACTTCGCAGCATTCTGGGCACCATCTGTCACAGAAGTCACACGCGTGTCTTCTGCACGGCGGTGCGCGCGGCTGAACCGCCGGCCGGCTCCGGCGTGTCCTCGCCCGGCGCGTCGCGGGAGCCATCGCCTACCGTGCCGAGGGTGGCGGGCAGCAACTGGCGGAGAGCACTCGAGCGACTGGTGGGCGTGGTCGTCCAGGAGGGCGCGCGGAGCCTCCGGCGGAGCGACCGCACGCGCAGGCGTCCCGACGACCACTCCCCGGCTCGCCCCGAGTGGGCCACACCGGGTGCCGAGCGCCCCGCCCGGGCACCGCTCCCCCCGGCGGGGCCGCCCCGGCGCGTGCACCTGGCGACCGACTACACCGGACCGCTGGAGCTGGACTACGCGCCGCGGGCCGACGGCCGTCCCGATCCGGGCGAGGTCGTCTGGACCTGGGTGCCCTTCGACGAGGGCGACGGCCGCGGCAAGGACCGGCCGGTGCTGGTCGTCGGTCGCGACGGCGACGCGCTGCTGGGCCTCATGCTGACCAGCAAGGACCACGACCGGGACGCCGCCGACGAGGCCCGGCACGGCCGGCACTGGGTCGACGTGGGCAGCGGCGCGTGGGATCGGCAGGGCCGGCCCAGCGAGGCGCGGATCGACCGGGTCCTGCGGATCGACCCCAGCGACGTCCGGCGCGAGGGCGCGGCGCTGGGCCGGGCCCAGTTCGACCAGGTCGCCGTCGAGGTGCGCCGGCTGCGCGGCTGACCGAGGGACCCGTCAGCCGGCGTCGTCGTCCGGCTGGGTGCGGGACCGCAGGTGGTAGACCCCCGCGGAGTCGGTCAGCGACCGCAGGTCGTACCGGTGCACCACCTTCGGCCCGCCGTGCAGGTGGGTGTGGGTGATCGTCGGCAGCGGATCGCCGTGCCTGGCCTCGCGGACCTCGACCCGGCCGTCGAGCGGGCCGCCGACGAACAGCAGCACGGCGCCCTCGTCCTCGGGGGTGCCGGTCGCGGCCGTGTCGTTCTCGGACAGCGCGGTCCTCCTCGCTCGGTGCCAGTGCCTCGCCGGGTGGCGGCCCCGACCAGGGTAGGCACCGACGAGCGGCTCGTCCCGCATCTGCGGCGGTCAACCCCCGGCGATCGGGCGTGATCCGTGCCGCGCCCAGACCTCGTGACCGGCCGCCGACGCCGCGGCGAGCAGGGGCACGAACAGCAGCGCGCCCGCCAGTCCCCACAGCAGTCCACCGGCCGTCACCGCGATCAGGACCATGGCCGCGTTGATCGGCAGCCGGCTCTTCATCACGCAGGGCTCGACGACGTCGTTGCCGAGCTGCTGGACGACCACGACCAGGCCCAGCACGAGCGCGGCGGTGCCGAGGCCCTCGGCGCCGTAGGCGACCAGGACGGCCACCGCCCCGGCGACGAAGGCACCGATCGTGGGGATGTAGGAGGCGACGAACTGCAGCGCGGCCAGGGTGAGCGCCAGCGGGATGCCGAGCAGCAGCAGACCGAGCCCGATGCCGACCGCGTCGAACAGGGCCACGATGGTCAGCCCGCGCACGTAGGCGCCCACCGTGCCCCATGCGGCCCGGCCGCCCGCGTCGACGTCCTCCCGGACCCGGCCGCCGAACTTGCCGAGCACCCACTGCCACATGCCCGGACCGCTGGTCAGGAACAGGAACGCCAGTGCCAGGGTGAGGAAGACGCCGAGGAGGGCCTCGAGGAGCGTCTGCGCCGGCCCGACCAGCGCGCCGATGCCGGCGCCGCCCTGCCCGCCGCCGCCCACCAGGTCACCGATCGAGGGCATCGACATGCCGAAGCGTTCCGAGAGCTGGGTGGAGACCCGGTCCAGGGCGTCGCGGAGCTGGGGCAGCTGCGAGGCGATCCGGGCGCTCAGGCCGAGCAGCGCGCCGACCAGCACCACCAGGAGCAGCAGCACGGCCGCACCCGCGGAGGCCCACCGCGGCACGCCTCGCCTGCTGGCCCACTGCACCGCAGGTGCGGCCACCCCGGCGAGCAGCAGCGCGGTCAGCACGGCGACGAGCACCAGGGTGACCTTCACGGCCAGCCCGGCGAGCAGCCAGACCAGGACGGCGAGCACGAGCAGCCGCCCGCCCACGGCGGCGGTGCGCACCAGCCAGGCGGGGGCGGTCCGGTCATCGAGATCGGATCGGGGTTCCTCAGCTGCCATGCACCAGGACATGCCACGTCTGCGCCGCCTGACACATGGCGCCCGCGGATCGTTGCTGGGCGGCTGCTACCCCGGTCGCCGTCCCCGACCCAGCCAGCGGGCGAGCAGCGGCGCGGAGAAGAGCATCACGAACAGCCGCAGCACCTGGACCGCGAGCACGAAGGTCGCGTCGGCGCCGCTGCCGGTCGCCGTGGCGAGCACCGCGTAGAGCCCGCCCGGCGTGGTCGCCAGGTACCCGTCGAGCGCGCTCACCCCGGCGGTGCGGGACAGCAGCACCCCCAACCCGGCACAGGCGACGACCGCGCCGACGATGAGCACGACGGCCAGGGGCAGCGCCCGGCCGACCAGCCGCAGGCTCGCCCGGGTGAACCCCAGCCCCACCTGCAGTCCGATCGCCAGGAAGCCGGCCGCCTCCACCAGCGGCGGCACGGTGGCCCCCTGCGACAGCCCGGTCACGTCCAGGACGGCGGCCACCGCCATCGGCCCCAGCAGCGCACCCACCGGTAGCCGGCTCACCCGGCCGAGCAGCACCCCGACGACCACGCAGACCACGGTGAACAGCAGCCCGGCGGGCCAGCCGGGGCCCTCGTCGGCCGTCGTCGCCGCCGCACCGCCCGAGGCGCCGTAGACCGTCGTGGCCACGATCGGCATGGCGGTCACGATCAACAGCACCCGGAGGTACTGCAGGACGGCGACCACCTGCGCGTCCGCGCCCAGGTCCCGGGCCATCGCGGTGATGCCGGATGCGCCGCCGGCGATCATCGAGAACGCACCGGTGACCGGGCTGATCCCGGGCTGCAGCCGCATCAGCTGCCCGGCGACCAGGCTGACGGCGAGCGTGGCGACGGTGATCAGCAGCACCGGCAGCCAGTGCTCGGCGACCGTGCGCAGCGTGTCGGCCTGGATCAGCGCACCGATCGAGACGCCGATGACCGCCTGCGCTCCGGTGCCGGCCGGCCGAGGGAGCGCCAACGGCCTGGTGCCGAGCAGTGCCCGCCCCAGCCCGGCCACCAGGCCGCCGAACAACGCGGCCGAGGGCACGGCGAGGACGTCGAGCGCCAGGGTCGCGCCGATCCCGACGACGAGGACCGCGGCCCAGTCGAGCACCCGCCGCCATCGCCCCCGCGCCACGCGGGAACTCTCCCTCAGCCTCCTGTGGCCTCGCCCAGAGGCTCTGCCCGAGCTGGCGAGGGAGGAGTGGGACGGGGACCTTCGACGATCCGGCGGAGCTCGGCGACGTGGGCGTCGAACGCCGCCCGCCCCGCCTTGGTCAACGCCAGGCTGGTGCGCTGGCGGGAGGCGATGATCGACTTCCGCACCTGCACGTAGCCCGCCTCCTCCAGCTGCTTGACGTGCTTGGAGAGCACCGAGTCGCTCACCGACACCGCGTCCCGGACGGCGGCGAACTCCATCGTGTCGACGGCGGCCAGCAGCCCGCAGATCTGCAGCCGGGGCGGTGCGTGGACGACAGCGTCGAACCGCGGCTCGACGGCGGTCACCGCCCGGCCCGCAGCCCTGCGACGTAGATCCGGGTCACCCACCGGCTGAGCAGCCCCGCCGACGCCCCCAGCACCGCGCCCACCACGACCATCGCGCCACGCAGGTCGAGCAGGAACTCGGCTGCGCCGCCCAGGGCGAACAGCACGAAGTAGCCGGCCGTCCACTGGCTGATGGCCCGTCGGACGCGCTCCTGGACCGGCCCCACTGTCCGGGCGTCCCACCAGACCCCGGTGATCCGCCGGTACGCCGCCACCAGGCCGGCGGTCCCGGCGAGGAAGAGCACCAGGGCTCCGGCGATCACCCCGATGCTGTGGGACGAGTAGCTGCTGAAGAACCCGAAGAGGAGCAGCCCCAGGGCGACGTCGTACCACCACGGCTGGACGATGCGTTCGGCGAGCGCCGTCTGGTCTGCATCGAGCGCGGCCAGCTGGGCGGCGGCCGCGGCCGGGTCGGCCGGCGGCTGACCGCCGTACAGATCTGCAGCGTTGCCGGTCACCGCTCGCCCCGGAGCTCGGCGGCCCACGCGCGTCCCCACCAGCGGCTGAGCACGGCGACCGCGACGCCGAGCACCGCGCCGGCCACGACCATCGCCCAGTGCTGGTCGTAGCCGTCGGCGAGCACGAACGCCGGCACCAGGACCACCAGGCAGATCGCGACCCACAGCAGCATGCTGCGGCCGTCGATGGTCACCCACACCCCGGTCATCCGCTTGTAGGTCCGGACCAGCACACCCAGGCCGGCGAGGAAGAGGACCAGCGCCGGGAACGTCACCCAGAGGGAGTCGAAGACGTAGGACGACAGGAAGCCGAACAGCAGCAACCCGAGCGCCACGTCGTACCACCACGGCTGCACCACCCGGTCGGCCAGCGCCGCACGGTCGGCCTGCAGGGCGGCCAGCTGGGCCGTGGCGTCGTCCCGGTCGGTCCCGTCTCTTTCCATGCCGGAAAGAGTGCCGCATCACTTTCCACCTCGTCAAGAGACAACGCCACTGTCCCCACCCCGGGTCGCCGTGGTCGAATGACGCTCCAACTGCGACGGCAGTGGAGGAAGCCCGGTGGAACTCCGGCGCGGTCCCGCCACTGTGACCCGGTCCCGACCGGGGAGTCAGGAACTCCCGCCGTCGCTTCCTGCCACCTCCGGGC
>NZ_JAAKGN010000187.1:0-7915 GCF_011039295.1 Modestobacter sp. KNN46-3
CTGCTCGCCGCCGCCCGCCCATGACCACCCCCGACCACCAAAATGGCCATTGTGGTGGGGAGCCGGACCCGTGGGCGGTGTTGCGGGACGCCACCCGGGCGCGGGTCGCGCTGGGCCGGGCCGGTGACGGGCTGCCGACGTCCCGGGAGCTGGAGTTCCGCGCCGCGCACGCGGCCGCGCGCGACGCGGTGCACACCGCCCTGGACGCCGATCTGGTGCGGACGGCGCTGACCGAGGCCGGGGTCGGGCTCGACGTGCTGGAGGTGCACAGCCAGGCACCGGACCGGACCACCTACCTGCAGCGTCCGGACCTGGGCAGGCGGCTCGCCCCGGACACCCAGCTGCCCGGCGGCACGTACGACCTGGCGCTGGTGCTCGCCGACGGGCTGTCCCCGCGGGCCGTGCACGAGCACGCGGCCGGCACCGTGGCCGCCGTGCTGGCCCGGCTGGCCGGCTGGTCGGTCGCCCCGCTGGTCCTCGCCCACCAGGCCCGGGTGGCCCTCGGCGACCCGGTGGGCGAGGCGCTGGGCGCGAGGATCGTCGTCGTCGGAGTGGGGGAGCGGCCGGGGCTGAGCTCCGCCGACAGCCTCGGCCTGTACCTGACCCACGGGCCGCGCCCCGGGCGGGCGGACTCCGAGCGCAACTGCATCTCCAACGTGCGGCCGCCGCACGGCCTCGGCTACGCGCAGGCCGCCGACACCCTGGCCGGGCTGCTCCAGGCATCGCGGCAGCTGGGGGCCTCCGGCGTCGTCCTCAAGGACGAGGGGACGACGCTCCCGCCGGGCGCCGGCTGAGGATCAAGCGGTCGCGGTCGCCTCGGGGATGTCGGCGTCCAGCTCGTCCTCCCGGGGTGGGCCCTTCCACTCCAGGAGCAGCAGCGACGCATCGTCGCTGGTCCGGCCGGAGCGCGCGGCCATCAGCGCGTGCGAGAGCCGCCGCACCGTCTCGGCGCAGGTCAGCTCGGCGGCGGTCGTCTGCTCGATCAACTCGCGCAGCCGCTCCTCGCCGAACTGCTCGCCGCCGGGCAGCCGCTCCTCGACGACCCCGTCGGTGAAGAACAGCACCCGGTCCCCGGGCTCCAGCTGGGCCGTCTGCACGACCGGGGTGCCGGCGCCGAAGCCGACCGGTCGGCTGACCGGACCGGTGAGCTCACCGATCACCTGGCTGCCACGCACCCACAGTGCGGGTGGGTGCCCGGCGTTGACCCAGCTCAGCACCCCCGTCTCGGTGTCCAGCCGGCCCAGCTGGGCGGTCGCGAAACGCCCTGGGAACGAGGTGGCCACCGCCTGGTCCATCTCGGGGTACAGCTCGGTCAGCGGAAGCTCGGCCAGCCGGCCGTGCCGGTAGGCGGCGATGATGACGGTGGCCATCGTCGCGGCCTCCAGGCCGTGGCCCATCGCGTCGAACACGGCCACGTGCAGCACGTGCTCGTTGAACGCATAGTCGAAGCTGTCGCCACCGACCTCGTAGGCCGGTTCCAGGATGCCCCCGAGGTCGACGACGGGGCTGGTCATCGACAGCGGCGGCAGCGTCTGCCACTGCAGGTGCGCGGCCAGGTTCAGCGGCCCGACGGTGCGCACCCGGGTGAAGGCGTCGGTGTAGTCGTCGTTCGTCACGATCATGTCCGCCACCAGGCCGGCCAGTCGCCGGGCGAGCTGCCGGTCGTAACCGGTCAGCCGGGGCAGCGTCAGGCCGAGCACGCCGACCCGGTCGGACCCGTCGAGCATCGGCAGGTGCAGCCGGACCGAACCGTCGGCGAGCGGCTCCTCGATCGACTCCTCGGTGCGGAACGCCTCCCCGGCCAGGCTGTCGTCGATGGGGAGCGGTTCGCCGACCAGGCCCGGCCCGGTCAGCGGCCGCAGCGTCGTCTGCGCGAGGTCCTGCAGGTGGATGCTGACGTCGGTGGCCCCGGCGGTCCGTACCTCCTGTGCGATGAGCGAGCCGACCAGCCGGGGTGGGATCAGGTGCACCCGATCGAGCAGCACCCCCAGCAGCCGTTCGCCCACGCTCTCGGCTGCCGACCGGTCTTTCTCCTGGTCGGTGAAGCCGGTCTGCCGTTCGGTTTCCTCGCTCGCCGTCACCGTCATGGCCATGAGCAGCGACCGGCCTGGACAAACACGCCGGAGGGTCCGGACCTCGTCACGATCGGTGATCGGCTCTGCTGTGGTCGCCGCAGTGGTGGGCAGCCGACCGGCGGGGGCAGCCGCCACCGCACCAGCGAGCGACGACGGCCCTCTCTCAGGGCCCCCGCCCCGAGCGTGCGAGGGGTGGGGGGAGAGCGGGTCCTCTTCAGAAGCGGCGCAGCGGGCCGATCTTCATCACCGTGCTGAGCAGCGCCTCCATCGGGTGGCGCTGCGGCCGCTCGACCTCGGCCGGCCAGTCGGGGACGAGGTCCGGGTCGGCGTCGGCGGTCGCCACCTCCGCGACCCGGCCCTGCAGCCGGGCGCGCACCTCCTCCGGTGAATAGGCCCGGCGGTGGCGTTCGTGGCGGAGGAGGACGGTGCCGGTCGCGGCAACGCCGACGATCCCGGCGACTCCGAGCAGCTTCGAGAGGCGCATGAGCCGTTACGGTAGTGGTGTGGCTCACTCTCGTGCCCTGTCCCGCACCTCGTCCGCTCGTGTCCTGCCCCTGCACGACGCCGTCGAGCTCACCCGGACCGGCGACGTCTGGGTCTTCCGTGGTGGGTCGGTGGCCGACCGGGCCATCCAGACCGTCACCAACGCCCCGGTCAACCACGTCGGCATGGCCGTCGTCATCGAGGACCTGCCGCCGCTGCTCTGGCACGCCGAGCTGGGGCACTCCCTGGCCGACGTGTGGTCCGGCCGCCATCAGCGCGGAGTCCAGCTGCACGACCTGTCCGATGCGGTCTGCGTCTGGAAGAAGCGCTACGGCCAGCAGGCCTGGCTGCGCCAGCTGGTCGGCCCGGCCGACGACGGCGGGGTGCCCCGGGAGATGGAGGACGCCGTGCTGCGCAGCATCGCCCGGCTCGACGGCAAGCCGTTCCCCACCACCCGGCACCTGGCGCACGGCTGGATCAACGGCAAGCTGCGCCGGCACCAGACGAACGACACGATCTTCTGCGCCGAGCTGGTCGCCACCACCTACACGGCGATGGGCCTGCTGCCGAAGAACCGGCCGCTCAACGCCTACGACCCGGGCAGCTTCTGGTCCGGTGACGACCTGCCGCTGGTCGACGCGGAGCTGGGCCCGGAGATCCAGGTCGACGTCCCGGCGGGGCCGCCCTGCGACTGAGCCGGCTCAAACCCGGACCCAGCGCTCCACCAGCGCCACGATCGCCTCCAGCTTCGCGGCCACGTCGGCGGAGTCGCCCAGTGACAGCACGGCGCGGTCGGTGTCGGCCCAGCGCAGCAGCCCGGTGTCGTCCCCGAACTCGAAGCCCGCGGTCTCCTGCGGCTTCGCGCCGCGGTGGAAGACCAGCTGCAGGTGGTCCGCCGGGAACAGCCGGAAGGTCACCCGGTCCACCCCCCGGGCGCAGAAGCTCGGCGCCCGCCACTTCACGTGCTCGGTGAGCTCGGCGTCCGAGGCCATGATCGCCGCGCGGAGCCGGCGGACGTCGTCCACGCGCGGGTGGTCCAGGGTGTCGAGGAACTCCTCGACCGTCGGCTGCGCCATGGGCCCAGCGTGCCTCATGACCGCGCCCGCTCAGGGTCCGCCGGGCCGTCCGACGACGTCGGCGGTCACCAGCCGGCCGCTCACCAGGTCCGCCGCCGCCGAGTCGACCGAGCGTCCCGTGGCCCAGGCGTGCGCCCGCAGCACGGCCAGCGCGGTTCCCGCGTCGACGTCCAGCGACGCGCTGAGCGACCCGACCGCGCGCCAGACGGCGGCCCGGCGCACCGCCGCCGGGCTGTGCAGCCAGTCCGGGCCCACGGCGCCCGACCGCACCGACCACGCCACGGCGTCGCTGAGCGCGCCGGCCACCAGGTGGCCGATGGCGAGGGCGTCGAACACGTCCAGCCGCAGGATGTCGTCGGGGTCGATGAGGAAGAGGTCCAGCGCACCGGCGCCGGCCAGCGCGTTCGGGATCGGCAGACACACGACGCCGCGGTAGGGGGTGGTGGCCACCAGCACGTCGGCGAACTCCGGCCACCGTCGGCGGAGGTCCTGCTCGGCGGCGAACACCGGTTCACCGGAGGCATGGGCCAGCAGGCAGGGGCCGGTACCGACGGTGAACTGCAGCCGCTCGGCCCGGCCGGCCTCCGGTGAGCTCGCGCCCAGGGGGCAGCGGCCCCGGGCGCCGGTCAGCACGCTGAGACCGGCACCGTCGACAGCCAGCACCCGAACGGTGGCCCGGGCCAGCTGGTCGGGGAGCAGATGCCCCTCGTCGTCCGCCGCCGCGGCCGCCTCCGCGGCGACCGCGGCGGCGAAGCGCTGGGCCAGGGTCATCCCGGGGACGTGCCGCAGCAGGAGCCGCGGCAAACCGGTCAGCGGCGCGCCGGTGCCGGCGCGTGCTCGGGGACCGCCCCGTCCAGCCGCAGGACGCTGTCGTGCTCCTCGGCAACCGCCGCATCGTGGGTCACGCAGACGACCAGCCGGCCCTCCAGCGCCCGGCGCAGGTCGGCCACGAGGGCGGCGGCCGTCGGCGGGTCCAGGTGGGCGGTCGGCTCGTCCAGCAGCACGACGTCCCGGTCGGCCAGCAGCGCCCGCGCCACCGCCAGCCGCCGCCGCTCGCCACCGGACAACGAGGTGCCGCCCGCCCCGACCGGGGTGTCCAGCCCCGCCGGCAGGGCGGCCAGCAGCGCACCGAGCCCGGCGTCGGTCAGGGCACGGCGCATCGCCTCCTCGCCGTCGGCCCCGGCCAGCTCGCCGCGGGGGCGGGCCAGCGCGAGGTTGGCCCGCAGCGGAGCGTCGAAGACGTGTGCCTCCTGCGGGCACCAGGCGGTGGTGCCCTGCACGTCGGCCCGGGTCAGCCGGTCGGCCGGCACCGGGCGGCGCCCGTCGCCGAGGACGTAGGCGCCGGCCGTGGGGCGCAGCGAGGCCATCAGCACCGACAGCAGCGTCGACTTGCCCGATCCGGACGGGCCGGTGACCACCAGCCAGTCGGACCCGGCGGTGGCGACGGCGTCCAGGTCGCGCAGCACCGCCGGGCGACCGGGCCAGCCGGCGGTGACGTGCTCCAGCGCCAGCTCGCGCACCGGCCGCGGCGGGGCCACCCGCTCGGCCGGCGCCGGGTCGGCGGCCACCGGCTCGGCGAGCACGGACTCGACCCGGGCCCGCGCGTCGTGCCAGGCCAGCCGGTGCCGCTGCGCGGCGCCGAGTGTGGTGAGCGGCTCGAGCAGTGCCAGCGGCGCCAGCGCCAGGACGGCGGCGGTGGGTGCGGAGAGCTCCCCGGCGCGGACGCTGACGGCCGCGACGGCCAGCGCACCGACGGCGGCGGCACCGGTGGCCAGCACCGCGAGCGCGTCGCCCAGTGCCGTGGCGGCGGCCCCGGCCCGGGCCGCGCGGCCCTGCCGGCGGCCCAGCTCGTCGAGCCGGTCGACGGCCTCGCCGGTGAGGCCGTGCGCCCGCAGGTCGCCGGCGGCCTCGAGCGCTGCGCTGGTCTCCCGCAGGGTCACCGTGCGCAGCTCGGCGGCGTGCCGGGCGCCGCCCCGGTCGGCCCAGCGGTGCACGCCGAGCACGCCCAGCACCGCGATCCCGACGAGCGCGGCGACCAGTGCGCCGGCCCGCGGGTCGAGCAGGGCCAGCACCGCCGTCGTCCCGACCAGCACGATGCCGGAGACCAGGGGCGGGGTGACCACCCGGACGGAGAGGTCCTGCAGCAGGCCGACGTCCCCGACGACCCGGGCCAGGGCCCGGCCGGGCGTGCGGTCGGCGGCCGGGCCCTGCGCGACCAGCGCGCGCCACACCTGCAGCCGGGTGCCCGACGCCAGCCGGAAGGCGGCGTCGTGACCGGCCAGCCGCTCCAGCCAGCGGAGCCCGGCGCGGGCCAGCCCGAAGCCGCGCACCCCGGCCGTGGCGACCAGCAGGGTGAGGATCGGCGGCTGCTCGGCGGCCCGGACGATCAGCCAGCCCGAGACCGCGGTCAGCGCCACGGCCGACGCCGCCGAGGCAGAGCCGGCGGCGACCGCCCGCACCACCGCCCGCCGTGGCCAGCTGAGGCCGGCGGTGGTGCGGTCCGCCTCGGGAGCGGCGTCGGGCTCGGCGGCGGGGAGCGGGGCACCGGCGTCCTCGGCGCTGCCGGTGCGCTCGGGCGCCGGGACGCTGGTGAGCGGAGGCAGGGCGTCGGGGACGGTGAGGTCGACGGCGCGGTCGGCGAGCGCGGCCAGCGCGGGGGAGTGGGTGACCAGCACGGTGCAGAGCGAGCCACGCAGCCGGACCAGCAGCTCGGCGACCCGCGCGGTGCTCGCCGCGTCCAGCGACGCCGTCGGCTCGTCCAGCAGCAGCACCCGGGCCCCGCGCTGCACCCGGACCAGCGCCCGGGCCAGCGCGACCCGCTGCAGCTCGCCGGGGGAGAGGGTGCGGCAGGCGCGCTCGCGCAGGTGCCCGGCGTCGAGCCAGGCCAGCGCGGTGTCGGCCAGGTCGGTGGCCCACTCGTCGGGGACGTCGCCGGCGTGCCGGCGCAGCTCGTCGAGCACGGTGTCGGCGACGGTGTGCGGGAACTGGGGGACGACGGCGACGTCCGCAGGTGCCAGCACCACGCCGTCGACCTGCGCGGTCGCCCCGTCGAGGAGCTGGCCGGCCAGGACGGCGAGCACCGTGGACTTGCCCGATCCGCTCGGTCCGCGCAGGGCCACCAGCTCGCCCGGCGCCACCTCGAACGAGGCGCCGTCGACGGCCGGCCGGCCGCGGCCGGGGAAGGAGACGGTGAGGCCGTCGACGGTGACCCCGCGCAGCTGCCCGGCGGGCGGAGCGGCCAGCACCGGCCGGGGAGCGGGGGCGGCGAGCACGGCGCGGGCGGCGGCGGCAGCCTCGGCGGCGTCCTCGGAGGCGTGGTGCGCCGCGCCCAGTGCCCGCAGCGGCGCGAACGCCTCGGGGGCGAGCAGCAGGGCGAGCAGGCCGACGTCCAGGCCCATGTCCCCGTGCACCAGCCGCACGCCGACGGTCACCGCGACCAGCGCGACCGACAGGGTGGCGAGCACCTCGAGCACCAGCGAGGAGAGGAAGGCGATCCGCAGGGTGGCCAGCGTGCGCCGGCGGTGGGTCTCGCCGAGGTCGGCCAGCGCGGACAGCTGGTCGGCGGCGCGGCCCAGCCCGACCAGCACCGGCAGGCCGCGGACCAACTCGGCGACGTGCCCGGCGATCCGGTCCAGCGCCCGGGCCGCCTCGACCGTCCGGTCCCGGGTGTGCAGCCCGACCAGCGCCATGAACAGCGGCACCAGCGGCAGGGTGAGCGCCACCAGCAGTGCGGAGAGCCAGTCGGTCAGGCCCAGCACCACCAGCAGGACCGGCGGGACGACGATCGTCTGCGCGAGCGCCGGCAGGTAGGTGGCCAGCGCCGGACCCAGGTCGTGCAGCCGGGTGCTGGCGAGCACCGCGGCCGGTCCGGTGCCGCCGGCGGCGGCGACCGCCTCGCCCTCGCCGGCCAGCAGCCGGGTGAGCAGCCGGCTGCGCAGGGTGTCCTCGGCCCGCCGGGCGTCCCGGGTGGCCAGCACGCTGCCCAGCCCGCCGGCGGCGGCCCGGATCCCGACGCCGAGCAGCGCCACGAGCAGCGACGTCCCCGGGGTGACGCCGTCGGCGACGTCCGCCACCGCCCGGGCGAGCCCGGCGGCGAGCAGGACGACCCCGACGGTCTGCCCGAGCGCGGCGACCGCGGCCCGCACCAGCGCCCCGGTCAGCCCGGGCACCCCCGCGAGCGCGCCTGCCGCACCCTCTCCCCCGGCGAGCTGCAGCGGGTCGCGCTGGCCCGGGCGCTGGTCCGGGTGCAGCGCGGGGCCCGGGTGCTGCTGCTGGACGAGC